>JALQSY010000002.1 GCA_023264215.1 Candidatus Nanopelagicales bacterium | reverse complement strand
GGCGCACGCGGAAGGGTCGGCTGCCCGAGGGGCGGGTGTTCTGGGCGATCTCCATCTGGATCGTCTTCACGCCATGGCTGGGCAACATGTTCGGGTGGATCTTCACCGAGAACGCAAGGCAGCCCTGGGTGGTCTACGACATGCTGCTCACCCGAGATGCCGTGTCCCAGATCTCGCCCACCTTCCTCTTCATCAGCCTGCCCGTCTTCTTCCTGCTGTACGGCGCGTTCGCCATCGTCGAGTTCCTGCTGCTGCGCCGTTACGTCATCAAGGGTCCGCCGAGCGACGATGAGCCGATGGCGGGACAGCCCGCGCCACCGAGACCGGCGCAGGTGGCGTGATGGGGCTGCCCGAGGTCTGGTTCGTGATCGTCGCGATCCTGTGGACCGGCTTCTTCTTCCTCGAGGGTTTCGACTTCGGCGTGGGGATGCTGTCGAGGTTCCTCGGATCCAGCGAGGCCGAACGCGGTCAGATGCTCACCGCCATCGGACCCGTGTGGGATGCGGACGAGGTCTGGCTGATCACGGGGGGCATCGCGATCTTCGCGGCCTTTCCCGCGTGGTACGCCGCGCTGTTCCCGGCGGCGTACCTGCCCTTGCTCGTCGTGATCGTCGCGATCGTCGTGCGCGCCGTCGCGATCGAGTACCGCTCCAAGCGGCCGGGTCCTGTCTGGCGATCGCGATGGGACACGGCCGTCGCGGTCGCGTCCTTGCTGCTCGCGTTCCTCTTCGGTGTCTTCTGGGCTGGGATCGTGCACGGCATCCCGATCGACGCCAGCGGCCAGTTCGTGGGTCGGAGCCTGCTGTCGTTCATCAATCCCTACTCGGTGCTCGGCGGTCTCACGCTCCTCAGCTTCTCTCTCGCCCACGGCGCCACCTTCCTCGCGCTCAAGACCGCGGGTCCGGTGCAGGTGAAGAACGAAGTATGGGCTGCACGCTTCGACGTGGTGGCGGGCGCGTTGATGACGGCATTCGCCGCCTGGACCTACTGGTCGTACTCACGAGGCGATGCGGTCGCCCTCGGGATCGGCATCGTGGCCGTGCTCGCGATGTTCATCGCGCTGGTGGCGAACCTGCGCCGACGCCCGCTCATCGCCTTCTGGTCGCACGGCGTGGCGATCGCGGCGTTCGTGGCGGCCATGTTCGTGGCGCTGTATCCGGACGTGCTGCCGAGCACGCTCGATCCCGCGGCCAGTCTCACGGTCCAGGGCGCGGCGGCGAGTCCGTACTCGCTCACCGTGCTCACCTGGGTCGCCGCCATCGGCCTGCCACTCGTGATCGCCTACCAGACGTGGTCGTTCTGGGTCTTCCGCAAGCGGATCACCGTCGAGGAGGCCGCCCGCTCGCACTACGGCTAACCCGCCCCGTTGTTTCCACCGTGTGTGTCGTTAAGGGCCTCGCTTAACGACACACACGGTGGAAACAACAGTCAGGGGGTGATGACGATCTTGCCGATCACGTCGCCGTCCGCGAGCTGGGCGAAGCCCTGGCGGGCCTGCGCAAGCGAGTACGTCGACGCGACGGTCGGCCGGATTCCGGAGGCGGCCACGAGATCGATGAGAGCGGCGAGTTCCTCGCGCGTGCCCATGGTCGATCCGAGCACCTCCAACTGCAGGAAGAACACGCGGTTGAGGTCCGCGGGAGGATTCGGGCCGCTCGTCGCCCCGCACACCACGAGCCGCCCGCCCGGTCGCAGCGACTTCAGCGAATGAGACCAGGTCGCCTCTCCGACGCTCTCCATCACCGCATCCACGCGCTCGGGTAGTCGTGCGCCCGGTTCGAAGGCCTCGTCGGCGCCCAGATCGATCGCGGCTTCCCGCTTCGCCTCATCGCGACTGGTCGCCCACACGCGAGCTCCCAGTTGCTTCGCCAGGGCGATCGCGGCCGTGGACACGCCGCCACCGACGCCTTGGACCAGCACCGTCTGCCCGGGCTGCACCTGCGCCTTGGTCGTGAGCATCCGATACGCCGTGAGCCAGGCGGTGGGCAGGCATGCCGCATCGGCGAAGGAGATGACGTCGGGCTTGGGCAGGACGTTGCGCTCGGGCACGCAGACATAGTCGGCGAGCGTGCCCGGATAGACCTCCGAGAGCAGGGACCGGCGCGGATCCAGCGTCTCGTCGCCGCCGCCAGCCGCGGGGTCGCCGATGACGCCGTGGACGATCACCTCGGTCCCGTCCTCGAGGACACCCGCTGCGTCGCAGCCCAGGATCATGGGCAGGCGGTCGGCCGCGAGCCCGACCCCCTTCAAGCTCCACAGATCGTGGTGGTTCAAGCTCGCCGCCTTCACCGCGATGCGCACCCAGCCATCGGCGGGCTGCGGGTCCGGCATCTCGCCGATGGTCAGACCGTCCAGGGGTGCGTCGGGGTGAAGGGAGGTGGCGGCAGCGGCGAGCATGGCGATCCAATCGATGGAGGGTGGACTAGGACGTGAGTTCGCGCAGCCCGGCGATGAGCCGGTCGACGTCCTCGGCGCTGGAGTACGGCGCAAGGCCGACGCGCACGCCGCCGGCATCGCCGAGCCCGAGGGAGCGGGAGACCTCCAGGGCGTAGAAGTTGCTCGCCGGGGCGTTGACCCCGCGCTCGGCGAGGAACGCCGAGATCGCGTCGCTGTCGTGCCCATCGATGGTGAAGGTCTCCGTCGGGGTGCGCTCCTTGGCATTGCTGTACAGCCTGATGCCGGGGATCGACTCAAGGCCCTCCCGCATCCGCGCGTGGAGGTCATCCTCGTACTCCTCGAGCGCCGTCATGGAGCGCAGAATGCGCTCGCGTCGAGTGCTTCCGGCCGGCTGATCCGGCACGAGGTCGGCGAGGACGTCCACGGCCGCAGTCACCCCCGCGAGCAACTCATAGGGAAGCGTGCCGAGTTCGAACCGCTCGGGCACCGCATTGGTCGCCGGGAGCAGCTTGTCCGGGTGCAGACGCTCCAGCAGGCTCGGCGAGGCCGCCAGCACCCCCAGGTGCGGCCCGAGGAACTTGTACGGCGAGCATGCGTAGAAGTCGCAGCCGATGGCCGCCACGTCGACAGGTGCGTGCGCCGTGAGGTGCACGCCGTCGACGTAGAGCAGCGCGCCGTGCTCGTGGACCCCGGCGGCGATAGCGGGGAGATCGGGCCTCGTGCCGATGAGGTTGGACGCACCCGTCACGGCGACGAGCCGCGTCGCAGGCCCGACGTGGCGCAGCACATCATCGGGGGTGAGCTCGCCGGTCGCCGGATCGAACTCCGCCCAGCGCACGGTCGCTCCTGCCCGCTCGGCGTGGATCACCCAGGGCCGGACATCGGCGTCGTGATCCAGGCGGCTGACGACGATCTCGTCGCCGGGGCCCCAGTCCTGCGCCAGCGTGCGCGCGATGTCCATCGTGATCTGGGTCATGCTGCGGCCGAAGACGATGCCCCGCGGATCGGCGCCGAGCAGGTCCGCCATCGCCTGCCGGGCCCCGGTGACGATGTCGTCCGCGCGGCGCTCGGCGGCGGTGCCCCGACCCCTGTTGGAGACGGCCGATCGAAGCGTCACGTCCATGGCGTCGGCGACCTCATCGGGGATCTGGGTCCCGCCCGGGCCGTCGAAGTGCGCAGCCCCCTCGCGGAGGGCCGGCACGCGGGCGCGCAGGCGCTGCACGTCGTAGGTCATGCGCCCACACTAGAGGCACCACGGGCTGAGTCGGTCCACAATGTCCGGATGCGAGGTCCGCGCGCTCGAGTGATGGTCGCGGCCATCGTCGTGCTCGCAGCGCTCAGCGTGACGTCTCCGATCGCCGTGGTCGCGTCGGCATGGGTCGGCGGTGGGACCTTCGCCGTCGGTCTCAGGAGCGGCGCCCCGGTCTACGCGCTGGCGGGCGCGCTCATCGTCACCGCGGTCGCCATCGTGGCGACGCTCTGGGCCACGATTCCCGGACTGCTGCGCGGGCGGCGCCGCCCGACCGTCGTTGCCCTCGTCGCAGTGCTGGTCCTCCTGGGCATCTCGCTCACCGGTGCGTGGGCGGTGGTGGTCGCGTCGTGGCTGCCGCGGCCGGTCGCGGTTGCCCTCCTCGCACTCGCCGTGATCGCACTCAGCCTGTCCCTCGCGCGTCGTTCGGAGCAAGGCAAGCCGGTGGTGGGTGTCGCGCCGGCCGTCGCCGGCGTCGTCGGCGCCTACGTCGGCGTCGCTGCCGTCACGGCGCTTGCAGCGTCGGGGATCCCCGCCTTTCCGCGACTGCCCTGGATGCCCGCGGTCGAGGTGGCGTCGTCCGCTGCCTCGCCCGCCGTGGTTCCTCCCGCGCCGCAGAATCCCGGGCTCGCGCCGGGGGAGTGGGCCACGATCCACAACGACTCCTGGATGACCGATGCGTACGCCGCCGTGGCCCTCCCGGATCCTGCGACGGCCGAGGTGCGCTCCTTCTTCGCGGGAGGGGACTGTGCTTCCCTGGTGTGGAACGACCTGGGCGAGATCGTGGCGGTCTGCGTGAGCCCGACCGAGGTGCGGGCCTACATCCTCGACGCGCAGTCCCTCGCCCCACGCGCGGAGCGCCAGATCGCCGCGCGCCCGCTCGCGACCGACGCGCTGACCAACTTCAGCGGCGGCGGCTACGCGATCCTGGACGCGGATCAGCGCCTCGTGACCCCCCTGCCCGGAGGCATCATCGCCCGATCGGATGCGCGCACGCTGGAACTGATCGACGAATTCGACGTCACGCCGGCGCTCCTGCCCGGCGAGGGCATCACGTCCGTCGTCCCCGCGTGGGATGGCGCGCTGTGGTTCGTCGGCCGCGAGGGCACCGTCGGGCTGCTCGATCCGATGACCGGGCAAGCGCGCTCGCTCGTCGCCGGGCCCGAGGGGACGCCCGTCGACATCGAGAACTCCTTTGCCGTGGTGGAGGACGGTGCCCTGGTCGTCACCGGGGCAGAGCTCCTCCTGGTATCCGCTGTCGACGGCGCACCGACGGTGACATGGCGTGTGGCCTACGACCGGGGCGAGCGGCGCAAGCCCGGGCAGACCAGTCGAGCGTCCGGGACCACGCCGACGGTCTTCGGGCCGGATGGTCGCTACGTCGCCATCACCGACAACGCCGACCCGAGGATGCATCTGCTGGTCTTCGATATCAGCGGTCCCGAGCCCGTCGAGCACTGCGCGGTGCCGGTCTTCCCCGACGGGCAGAGTGCGACCGAGAACTCCCTCATCGCCCTGGGGGAGTCGGTGTTCGTCGAGAGCAACTACGGCTACACCGTCACCGCCGTGGCGGGTGGGCGCACCACGGTGCCGGGCCTGGCCCGGGTCGACGTCGACGGCGACGGCTGCGTCCTCGCGTGGGAGACCGACGCGATCGCCATCCCGTCGCTGGTGTCCAAGGGCGTCGCTGCGGACAATGCGATCCTCACCTACACGAAGGACGCGAGCCTGCTGGGCACCGATGCCTGGTGGTTCACGGCGGTCGATGCCGCGAGCGGCGATCTGCTGTGGCGCCGGCTCGCGGGGATCGGGTCGATGCTCAACAACCACTACGCCGCGGGCTATGTGGGGCCGGAAGGCTCTGTCTACATCGGAACGATCAGCGGTGTCGTCGCCCTCATCTCAGCGACCTAGGCGTTCCCAGGCCGCACCATCGGGGGTGTCGCGCACCTCGATGCCGAGCGCCACGAGACCATCTCGGACGGCGTCGCTCGTGGCGAAGTCCTTGGCCTCGCGCGCGCGACGACGCACGTCCAGCGCGAGCTCGATGAAGGGCCCGATCACCTCGGACTCGTCGCGCAGGCCGCTCTGGGCCACGGTCGCGAACTCGACGAGCATCGCCCGAAGTATCGATCGTGCGATGTCGATGTCGTCGCTCTGCAAGGTGTCGGCGCTCCAGGCATGGATGTCCTGCTCCAGGCCCAACGCCTGCTCGAGTGCGCCGTCCGCATCGCCCGCGACCATGGCGGCGTCGAATGCCCGCCGGCGCGCCTCGGCGTCCGCCCGAAGGCCGGAACTGGCCGCCGTCGGCTGGGGTGCCTCCGCTCGGGGCGCGAAGGCCATGACCACGGCTGCCGCGGAGCCGCTGCCTCTCAGCGCCGCAGCGATGTCGTCGAAGGCGATGGACTCACCCGCGGGAATGACGGTCTCGCGATCACGGAAGCGCAGCGTCATCCCGCCGTTGCCTCGCACGTCGGCCATGGCCGTGTGGATATCGAGGATCACCGCGGTGTGCTCGTCGACGCCGAGGATGCCGACATCCTCGGGCAGCATGGTCTCGAGCTCCAGGAGTCTCGTCTCTCCCATGTAGCAGTAGCGCGTGTCGTGGCGGCCGCCCTCGCGGTTGTCGTAATGGGGGATGACCGCTGCCTTGAGTCCAGTGAGAGCGCCCAGGAGATCCAGGCCGGCGAGCCAGCGGGACTCCTCGCCGACCTTGTAGATCTCGTAGACGGGCAGCGCCGAGACGCCGACGGTCACTGCCGCTGCACTGCCCATGACAAGGGTCCCGCCACGCTGCGCGAGCTGAGCCAGGGCGCCAGGCATCGCGGTGTCGGTCCACTGCCTCAGGGCGTAGGACGGACTGCCGGGCCCAGCGAAGGCCCAGGACGCCCTCCCGAGGAGGGCGAGCGCGCGCTCTCGGGAGGTGGGGGCCTCATCGCGACGGCGCCAGGAGGCGACGCCGATGTCCGCCCCGACGGAGTCGCGGAAGTACTCGCGGATCTTGTCGGTGAGGTCATCGGCATTCGCCTGGAAGCCAAAGGGGGTGTCGAGCATCGCTGCTGGACCGTCACCGGCGGATGCCAGGAGTTCACGGTGCACCTTGACCATCGTCGGGGATGTCTCACCGGATCCGATGATCACAAGACGAGCGGGCACCGGCCTAGTCTCCTAGACGGGTGCCCGCTCGCATGTCGGGGGATCAGACGGGCTGCGCGGGACCCTCGCCATAGCGGTTGGGTCCTGCCGTGCCCGGCAGGATCCACCAGATCAACAAAATGATGGCGCCTATGCCGCACAGGGGAATTGCCAGGAGCCAGAGCCAGTTCCACGCTGACCTGTTGGAGTCGTGGAACCGGCGCGTGCCGACAGCCAGCGTGGGGAGCAGGATCGCAAGGCTCCAGATCGTGCTCAGGATGGATACGCCGGCGACGGTGATGACCGTCGCGTCGGCACCTTCACCGATGACGTATTCGGTGTTGCCGATCGTCAGGCCCAGGGGACGCGAGATGAGTTCGAGCACCAGGCTGACGATGACGCTGAACAGGTAGAACCACCAGAACTCCGACCGCGAGGCGCGACCTCGGAAGGTGGCGTAGTTGCTGAAGACGTGCTTGATCGACTGACCGAAGGTCATCGTCATGGCTTTCCTTTCGCCGAGGGCTGCCTCGAGGCTAGGGCAGCGGACTGCGATACCCGGGGATTTCGTCGGCTACGGTCGCGCCATGGACCTCAGCGAGGCGAGCGCGACCTTCGATGCGCGTATCGCCGAGGCGTGCGCCGAACACGGCGTACCCGCCGCCGCCTACGGCCTGCTGCTGGCTGGGGAACTCGTGCACGTGGGAGCTGTGGGCGAACTGCCGGTCGCTCAGGCGTCGACGACGCCCTTTCGCATTGCGTCGATGACCAAGAGCTTCACGGCGGCGACGATCCTGCTCCTGCGCGATGACGGTGCACTCGCTCTCGATGCGCCTCTCGAGGAGATCCTGCCGTGGGCTGCGGGCATAGGGCTCCCGTCATCCTCGCCACCGATTCGCCTGTCGCATCTGCTCACGATGACGGCCGGCTTCCCGACCGACGATCCCTGGGGCGATCGTCATGAGTCGACTGCCCTGGATGATTTCGACGCGCTTGTCGCGGGCGGACTCAGCCTGTGCCGGCCGCCCGGGCTGGAGTTCGAGTACGCCAACATCGGCTATGCCCTGCTCGGTCGCGTCATCGCGGAGGTCACGCGTGAGCCCTACGCGGAGGTCGTGCGCGAGAGGCTCCTCGAGCCCCTCGGGATGACCTCGACGACCTTCGATGCCGCCGATGCGCGATCGCGCGCGACGGGCATGCATCCCACGGCGGGCGGCCTCGTGACGCAGGGCGAGGGCCCGCCCGGTGCGTTCAGTCCGATGGGCGGCCTGTGGAGCACGGTCGCCGATCTCGCGCGATGGATCGACTTCCTGGAGTCGGCGTGGGCCGATGCGCCGGAGGTCGGGGCACTGTCGCGCTGGTCACGCCGCGAGATGCAACGGCCCCACATCGTCGTGGGCCACGAACCCGACGGGTCGATCGACTCCTATGGCATGGGCCTGCGCATCACCGATCATCGTGACCTCGGGCGCTTCGTGCATCACAGCGGGGGCTATCCGGGCTTCGGCTCCCATATGCGGTGGCACCCCGACACGCGCTGGGCTGTCGTGGCCCTGGGCAACCGCACGTACGCCCCCATGCGATCGGTGTGCGCGCAGGCCCTCGCCGACATCGTCGCCGACGAGGCGGCGGCGGCTGCCCGTGCGCGGGCTGTCACAAGGCTCTGGCCCCAGACCGAAGAGGCGATGACCCTGCTCGAGGCCCTCCTGGTCGAGTGGGATGACGATGCCCTCGACCGTGCCGCAGCGGCCAACCTCGATCTGGACCAGTCTCGGGACGAGCGCCGGCAGGCGTGGGCCGCACTCGGGGTGCGCTCACTCGAACGCGATAAGGGCAGCGTCTGGTCCCGCAGCCCGGCACACGCGCACTGGACTGTTCGGGCCGATATCGGGCTCGTCGAGCTGGACGTGCTCATGACGGGAGAGCGCACCCCCAGGATCCAGGCGATGTCATCTGCTCGAGGGACGCCGAGCGGGTAGGGTCGAAAGGTGGCCGGCCGCGCGGCGTCGCCCCGGGTGCGACGTACCGATCGTGCTCTTTGCGCTGCCTCGATCCGCGTCGCGGCGGAGGAAGGCTGGGGCGAGTTCACCTTCGCCGAGGTGGCACGGCGAGCTGGCACCTCGCGTCGACCCCTGCAGGACCGCTACGCCGGCAGGTCCGAACTCGCGGCGGCGACCTGGCGCGAATCCGCGGAGCCTGTCATCCGCGGCATCCTGCTGGAGTTCCTGGCGTCCTCGGGCCTGCTGCAGTCCGAGCCGGATCGCAGCCGCCTCATCGGGGTGCTGGACGATCTGGCGCATCCCTCCCTGGAGATCCAGGCTGCCGTCGAGTTCCTCATCGTGGCCCAGTTCGACGATGCCTTGAAGGCGGCGCTCCGGGAGACCCTCGGGGACGAGATCGCCCGGTGGTGCGCGCCGACAGATGACCTGCGACGCGAGGAGGCAGCGGCTCGAGCCTTCATGCTCAGTGTGGGGCTCGGCCTGGTCCTCGTGGCACGACGTCCCGGCGTCGAGCGAATCGACGTCGAGCGCATTGCTGACGTGCTGCTGCGGGCGCTGGCAAATCCTGCGCCCGCTGGGCCGCTTCCGGACATTGACTCCCCGCATTTCCATGGTCCCATCCCCTTCGACACCGGCGATGACGTCCGCGATCGCCTACTGCAGGCGACCTTGGACATCGTCGGGGAGCGTGGGTACGACGCCGCCACGGTCGATGCGATCGCCCAGCGTGCTGGATCGTCCGAGGGCGCGCTCTTCGCGCGATACCCGACGAAGGTGTCGCTCTACCTCGACGCCTCCCAGCGTCAGGCGGCCCACGGGCTCCGATCGACCGAGGCCTTCATCGAGAACGTCACGCTCACGCACGGCCGCGGAATCGCCGAAGCGGCCATCATCCGGGAATTCATGCGCCCCGGGCGCGACCACCTGCGCATCTTCGCACTCGAGCAACTCCGCACCGGCTGGCACGATCCGATCCTGCGCGAAGCGGTGATGCGCGAGTACACCGCTTTCGTCGCCGAGGCCCACGCGACGAAGCCGGGCTTCAACCTCGCCGAGGCGCACGTGGGCTTCGCCATCGGCGGGGGCACCCTGCTGCTGTGCGTGCTCTACCCGGATGCTTGGCTGCTCCCCTACGACGTCGTCACGGTCGCCTGGGAGGGCTGACCGCGAAGGGAGCACGATGGCCTGGGTGCTGCTCGTGCTCGCCATTGCCGCGGAAGTCGTCGGCACGCTCTCCCTCAAGGCCAGCGATGGCTTCTCGCGCCTGTGGCCCTCGGTCGCCGTTGTCGTCGGCTACGGCTCGGCCTTCACCCTGCTCGCCTTCGCGCTCAAGACCCTCGACGTCGGTCCGGCCTACGCCCTGTGGGCAGGCCTGGGGACCGTCGGTGCCGCCGTCGGCGGCTGGCTGGTCTTCAGCGAGCGGATGAACCTGCTCACGGTCTCGGGTATCGCCATCGTCGTCATCGGCGTGGTCGCGATCACCCTGGGCGAATCCCGCGCGTGAGACCGAGTCGCCTGCACCTGATCGGTCTACGACTTCGGACAGAAGAACTCGATCGCGATGCCATCGGGATCGCGGGCTGTCACCGCCCATCCGTACGGCGCGGACTCGACCGGACCGCGATCCACGCCGAGGGCGTCGAGTCGCGCGGCCCACGCGCGGACCTCATCCTCGGTCGTACAGCCCAGCCCGATGTGATCGAGTCCGATGCGCGCATGGTCGAACTCATCGTGCGACGGCATCGCCTCATGGGCCGTCACCCCGATGACCAGCCCTCCGGGCCACGCCAGGCGAATCCGCTGCCATCCCTCGCCGGAGCGATGCGCGGCGTCAGCCGGACCGAGGAGGCGCTGGTACCAGTCGGCCGACTGGTCGACGTCGCTGACGGTCAGGGTCACGTGGTGGACCGGTGTGGAATGCCCGGTCATGCGGATTTGTCCGACGCGACACTGGCGCGGAAGGGACTGGCCGGGTAGGTGCCCAGCAGGCGCATGTAGGCCGTGTAGAACGCAAGTTCCTCGAGTGCCAGCGCGAGCGGGCGCTGCTCGGGATGGCCCTCGACGTCGGCGTAGAACTGGGTGGCGGAGAAGGAGCCCCCGAGCTGATAGCTCTCGAGCTTGGTCATGTTGACGCCGTTGGTCGCGAACCCGCCCATGGCCTTGTACAGGGCTGCCGGCACGTTGCGAACCCGGAAGACGAACGTCGTGATGACAGGGCCGGAGTCGAGGGCAGGGACCTTTGCCTCCCGCGCGAGCACGAGGAAGCGCGTCGTGTTGTGATGCTCATCCTCGACGTCGCGCTGCAGCACGTCGAGGCCGTAGAGCTCCGCGGCGAGCACGGGCGCGAGCGCGGCCACACTGGGATCCCCGGCCTCGGCCACCTCGCGAGCCGACCCCGCAGTGTCATCCGCCACGACCGAGCGCCAGCCGTGATCCCGGATGAACTGACGGCACTGGCCCAGGGCGTGGGAGTGGCTTCGCACCGTGGAGATGTCCGCCTCGCTCGCGCCGGGGACGGCGAGCAGGGCGAAGTGAATGGCCATGAAGTGCTCGCCGACGATGTGGAGCCCGGATTCCGGGAGCAGGTGGTGGATGTCGGCGACACGGCCGGCGATCGAATTCTCGACGGGGATCATGGCCAGGTCCGCAAGGCCTTCGTCGACCGCCGCGAAGACATCCTCGAACGTCGCGCAGGGCACGGACTGCGCACTCGGATAGACCTCACGGCACGCCGCATCGGAGTTGGACCCAGGCTCTCCCTGGTAGGCGATGCGCATGGCCGCGGACATGGCGCGAAGCCTACTGACCGCCGCCCTTGCCCGAACGCGTCGCGTACTGGAATGCCGCGAGGGCCAGCACGAGGGCGCCGGCACCCGCCCCGAAGTACATGACGGCCTCCGGGTCCGAGCCCTCCACCAATTCGCCCAGGAAGACCACGGCGA
Source organism: Candidatus Nanopelagicales bacterium (assembly GCA_023264215.1). The sequence goes on along the minus strand of JALQSY010000002.1, from coordinate 25,294 downwards.
TGACGGCGACGACGACGCCGATGAGCTTGCCCTTGAGGTCCTCGAGGGAGTGGATCTGCAGCCAGGCCGGGAGTTCGACCGACTCGTCGACGAAGAGCTCGTAGAGGCCGTAGCCGATGACGAGCAGCACGGTGGCGAGCAGGAGCGTGTCGACCGCCGTCAGGACGGAGACGATGGAGGCCTTGAGCTCGATGTCGAACTGCACGAGCTTGTAGATCGCGGTCCCGATCTCCCACAGTCCGATGAAGATGAGCACCAGCGCACCGACCAGAGCCCCGACGGCCGGGAGCACCACGACGTATCGCGAGAGTTCGATGATCCGGCGCACCCTGGGAGGCTACCCTTGCCCCCATGGACCCGCAGACGATTCTCGACACGCTCGATATCGCGATCTACAGCAAGGACCGCGAGGGCCGCTACACGTATGCCAATCGCATGGTCTGCGAGCTCTTCGGGGCGCCCCTCGCCGAGATCGTCGGCAAGGATGACACTGCCTTCTTCGACCTCGAGGCCTCGAGCGAACTGCGCGAGAACGACGTCGAGGTCATGGAATCCGGCGTGAGCGTCACTCGCACCGAACGCGACATCATCAAGGAGACCGGCGAGGAGCGCGTGTACCTCACGGTCAAGGCGCCGATGCGCGACGGCAGCGGTGCTGTCGTCGGGCTGTGCGGGGTCTCCATCGACATCACCGAGGGATAGACGGACTCAGGCACACTGGGCGCATGGCCAATCGCCTCACTGACTCGACATCGCCCTACCTCCAGCAGCACGCCGACAACCCGGTCGACTGGTGGGAGTGGGGCGAGGACGCCTTCGCTGAGGCGCGACGCCGCGACGTGCCGATCTTCCTGTCCATCGGCTACTCCGCCTGCCACTGGTGCCACGTGATGGCGCACGAGTCCTTCGAGGACGAGCCCACCGCGGAGCTGCTCAACGAGCACTTCGTCAGCATCAAGGTCGATCGCGAGGAGCGCCCCGACGTCGATTCCGTCTACATGGACGCCACGGTGGCCCTCACCGGTCACGGGGGATGGCCCATGACCGTCTTCATCGATCACGACGGCCGGCCCTTCTATGCCGGCACCTACTTCCCGCCGGAGCCCCGTCACGGCATGCCGTCGTTTCCCCAACTGCTCGGAGCCATCGCCGAGTCGTGGGCAGGCCGTCGAGGCGAGGTCACGGGCGCAGCGGAGCGGATCACGCGAGCCCTCGAGCAGCGGGAACGCGCGGTGTCCGTCGAGGGCGCCCCGCCGTCCGCGGAGCAGCTCGACGCGGCCGTAGCAGCCCTCGCCCAGTCCTACGACGCGCGCAGGGGAGGCTTCGGGCGGGCGCCGAAGTTCCCGCCGTCGATGGTGCTGGAGTTCCTGCTTCGCCACGCTGCGCGCACGGGCAGCGCCGAAACGCTCGCCATGGTCGAGGGCACCTGCGAGGCGATGGCCCGCGGCGGAATGTACGACCAGCTCGGGGGTGGCTTCGCTCGCTACTCGGTCGACGGCTCATGGGTCGTCCCGCACTTCGAGAAGATGCTCTACGACAACGCCCTGCTCCTGCGCGTCTACCTGCACTGGTGGCGCCTGACCGGCAGTGCCTTCGCTGAGCGCATCGTGCGCGAGACCGCCGAGTGGATGCTGCGTGACATGCGGACCCCGGAGGGCGGCTTCGCCGCAGCATGGGATGCCGACAGCGAGGGAGTCGAGGGCAAGTTCTACGCCTGGACCCCCGAGCAACTCGTCGACGTTCTCGGTGAGGACGACGGGACCTGGGCCGCGTCGCTACTCGAGGTCACGCCCGCGGGGACCTTCGAGCACGGGACGTCGACGCTGCAGCTCCTGCGCGATCCGGATGATTCCGAGCGCTGGGCCCGCATCCGTCGGCAGCTCTTCGACGCTCGTGCACTCCGTGTACCGCCCGGTCGCGATGACAAGGTGGTGGCTGCCTGGAATGGCCTCGCCATCGCCGCACTCGCGGAGGCCGGCGCGCTCCTCGACGAGCCCGAGTGGGTCGACGCAGCGCGTGGGGCCGGCGATCTTCTGCTTGCCGTGCATCTCGGCGGGGGTCCTGAGGGCGATCGACTCGTGCGCACCTCCCGTGACGGGCGCGCCGGCACGACGGATGCGGTGCTCGAGGACTACGCCGATGTCAGTGAGGGATTCCTGGCGCTGTACGCCGTGACCGGTGAAGACGAGTGGCTTGCCTTCGCCGGCATCTGCCTCGACGTCGTCCTCGCGCACTTCGGCGACGGTGAGGGCGGCTTCTACGACACGGCGGACGACGGCGAGCAACTCGTCCTCCGTCCTCGGGACCCCGCCGACAACGCCGCACCATCGGGCTGGCTCGCCGCGGCGCAGGCCCTCCTGACGTACTCGGCCTACACGGGCGTCATGGACTACCGGCGGGCAGCGGAGCGTGCACTGGCCGTTGCCGCGACCCTGGCCGAGCGCGCCCCGCGCGGCGTCGGCTGGGGGCTCGCGGCTGGCGAGGCCCTACTGGACGGACCTCGGGAGGTCGCGATCATCGGTCCCGGCGATGACCCGAGGACCCGGGCGCTGCACGAGGCGGCGCTCCTCGGCACCGCGCCGGGCCTCGTGGTCGCGGTCGGCCCTGAGGGCTCCGACGTTCCGCTGCTGCGTGACCGGCCCCTCGTCGCTGGGGCACCGGCCGCGTACGTGTGCCGGCAGTTCGCGTGCGAGGCGCCCGTGACCGATCTGCCCGGACTCGCTCGCAGCGTCGGCGCCCGCGCGGGGGGTCGCTCGGACTAGCCTGTCGGCGTGGGACTCACCGACGTCATCTACGGCGCCTACGAGCGCCGGCTCCTGCGGCAGATCCCACCCGACCGTCGCCCCCGGCACGTGGGCGTGATCCTCGACGGCAACCGTCGCTGGGCCACCAGCCAGGGCTCGGCGAGCGACGTGGGTCATCGCGCGGGCGCTGCCAAGATCGTGGAGTTCCTCGGCTGGTGCGAGGAGGCCGATGTCGAGGTCGTCACCCTGTGGCTGCTGTCCACCGACAACCTCACGCGTCCCGAGCCCGAGCTCGCCGCCCTGCAGGCGATCATCGAGGAGACGGTGACGGGCCTGGCCGAGACCGGTCGCTGGCGGATCCATCCGGTGGGTGCGCTGGACCTGCTGCCCGATCGCACCGCTCGCCTGCTCAAGCAGGCCGCCGAATCGACCGCCGACATCAGCGGGATCCTGGTCAACGTCGCTGTCGGCTACGGCGGCCGCCGCGAGGTGGTCGATGCGGTGAGGTCGCTGCTCACCGAGCACGCCAAGGAGGGCACGTCGGTCGAGGACATCGCCCAGATGATCGATGTCGAGCACATCGCCGAGCACCTCTACACCCGAGGGCAGCCGGACCCGGACCTGGTGATCCGCACCTCGGGTGAGCAGCGCCTCTCCGGCTTCCTGCTGTGGCAGAGCGCGCACTCGGAGTTCTACTTCTGCGAGGCCTACTGGCCGGACTTCCGGCACGTGGACTTCCTGCGGGCCATGCGTGCCTACGCCGCACGCCAGCGCCGCTACGGCGCCTGATCCCACCAGCCCCATTTCTTCACCTGCGCCTCCGGCGTGTTGCCCGGGGTCGCGGTCGACGCGGTCCTAGGGTCCGAGGAACGGGTCGGCACCCGGCCGGCCCGCCGGATACGGTGCGCCGTGCTCGCCCCGGGCAAGCCCCGTCGGCCGCGGCGCACGACGAGGAGAACACGTGGCCGCTGCACGTAGCCGCTCCCGCACTCAGGCCCGGCGAGGCGGCACGGCCGCCCGTGTGGGGCCCGCCCCTCGCACCTTCGTCATCGACACCTCCGTACTCCTGTCGGACCCGCATGCCCTGCTGCGATTCGACGAGCACGAGGTCGTCATCCCCGTCGTCGTGGTGACCGAACTCGAGGCCAAGCGCACGCACCCGGAGTTGGGCTACTTCGCCCGCTCGGCGCTGCGCCTGCTCGATGACCTGCGCGTGCAGCACGGGCGGCTCGATCAGCCGATGGCCGTGGGCGAGGCGGGCGGGACCGTGCGCGTGGAGCTCAATCACACGGATCCCTCGGTGCTGCCCAGCGGCTTCCAGCTCGGGGACAACGACACCCGCATCCTGGCCGTCGCCCGCAATCTCGCGGCCGACGGCCACGACGTCGTCCTGGTGAGCAAGGACCTGCCGATGCGGGTCAAGGCCTCCGCCGTGGGCCTGGCCGCGGAGGAGTACCGGGCCGAGCTCGTGGTCGAGTCCGGCTGGACCGGGATGGCGGAGATCGATGTCACGGCGGCCACGCTGGACGGGTTGTACGAGGAGAGCGTCATCGACCTCGACGCCGCCCGTGACCTGCCCTGCCACACCGGACTGGTCCTGGTCTCGGACCGGGGCAGCGCCCTGGGCCGCGTCACTCCGGAGAAGCGCGTCCGCCTGGTCCGAGGGGACCGCGAGGCCTTCGGGCTCCACGGACGCAGCGCGGAGCAGCGCGTCGCCCTCGACCTGCTGCTGGACCCCGAGATCGGGATCGTCTCGCTCGGCGGGCGGGCGGGCACCGGCAAGAGCGCCCTCGCTCTGTGCGCCGGGCTCGAGGCTGTCCTCGAGCGCCGGCAGCACCGCAAGGTCGTCGTCTTCCGCCCCCTGTACGCCGTCGGGGGTCAGGACCTGGGCTACCTGCCCGGGACCGAGAACGAGAAGATGTCGCCATGGGCCCAGGCGGTCTTCGACACCCTCGGTGCCATGACCAGCCAGGCCGTCATCGACGAGATCGTCGACCGGCAGATGCTCGAGGTCCTGCCGCTGACCCACATCCGGGGTCGGTCGCTGCACGACGCGTTCGTCATCGTCGACGAGGCGCAGTCGCTGGAGCGCAACGTGCTCCTCACGGTGCTGTCGCGCATCGGCGCGAACTCCAAGGTGGTCCTGACCCACGACGTCGCGCAGCGCGACAACCTGCGGGTCGGTCGCCACGACGGGGTCGTGGCGGTGGTCGAGAAGCTCAAGGGGCACCCGCTCTTCGCCCACGTCACGCTGACCAGGTCCGAGCGCTCCCCGATCGCCGCCCTCGTCACCGAGATGCTCGAAGATTTGCCGGTGTGAAGTAGATCACGTCGATTCCCCCATGAATCCGCGACATTCCGCCCGATTTGCCCTACTTCTTCCCTAGTTATCCCCAGGTCGGTCGTTATCTCCGCGTGACATTTGGCGATTCCTTGGGCACGGTAGAGCGGTGCTGATCGGTCAGAAGTCCCCCCGCCGAGCGCCCCGGGCCACGGTCCGCGGCGCCATCGCCGCGGCCGTCTCGATGGCCCTTCTCGCGGTGCCCGCCGCCGTCCTCGCCCCCGGCGCCTCCGCTGCCCCGGTGAGCCCGGCGGAGGAGGCGCCGCCCAACGAGCGGGGGCCGCGCGTGCCGACACCGCCGGATCTCGGCGACATGCCCTGGACGACCGAGGCGGGTCGGGACATGAAGGGCTACCGGCTGAGCACCTACACCGGCAAGTACTACGACCGCTCCCGCGAGCAGTACCGGCTCTGCGTCATCCAGCGCGAGAGCGGCGGCAACTACGACGAGCCTTCCGGCCCCTGGCGGGGCGCCTACCAGTTCAGCGACTCCCTGGCTGCCGGGGCCCTGCGGGCCATGCGGGCCGAGATCGTCGAGGTCTACGGCAATGCGGGGCGCCGCGCGCTGGACTCCCTCGAAGGGACCCTGATCTACACCTGGCCCCGCTTCTTCCAAGATGCCGCCTTCTGGACCACCTTCAACAAGGGTGCGGGCGCCAGCCATTGGGCCGGCGGCAGTTGGTACTGCAACCCGGCTCGCAACGCCGAGAGCGGCTGGCCCAACCCCAACCGCTGGAACTACTCCCCGCTCGAGCGGGACAAGGGCACGTCGGACAAGGGCGCGTCGGGCAAGGACGACAAGCCCGACAAGTCCACGCCGCGCGCCGGCACCCCCGAGCACAACCTCCAGCTCGCGCGCAAGTTCATCCGCGAGCGCCACGGCTGGAAGTACCCGGAGTTCCGGGCGCTGAAGGCCATGTGGTGGCGCGAGAGCAATTGGCGCCACGACGTGATCAACAATCATCCGAACGGTCCGTGGTACGGCCTGGGCCAGGTCAACGGCGGCTTCATCGCCTCGCGCGGCTACTCCATCAAGGAGTACATGAGGTCCCCGATTGCCCAGATCAAGGTCGGCGCGGCGTACATCAAGCAGCGCTACGGCACGCCGCTGAAGGCCTGGGCCTTCTGGCAGGCCAACGGCTGGTACTAGTCGGCGTCAGCCTGATTCGGCAGGCGGCCCGACCTGGATGGTGCGGGCCACGGGGCGCAGCGTGTCAGCGAAGAAGTCATTGCCCTTGTCGTCGACGACGACGAAGGCCGGGAAGTCCACGACGTCGATCTTCCACACCGCCTCCATGCCCAGCTCGGGGAAGTCGATGACCTCGACCGAGCGGATGTTGTCCTGGGCGAGGATCGCCGCGGGACCGCCGATGGATCCGAGGTAGAACCCGCCGTTGTCCTGGCAGGCCTTGGTGACGGCGGGGCTTCGATTGCCCTTGGCGAGCATGACCATCGACCCGCCGGCCTTCTGGAACTGATCGACGTAGGCGTCCATCCGGCCGGCGGTGGTCGGCCCGAACGATCCGGACGGCATGCCCTCGGGGGTCTTCGCGGGACCGGCGTAGTAGACCGCGTGATCGCGCAGGTAGTCGGGCATGGGCTCGCCGCGATCGAGCATCTCCTTGATGCGCGCATGCGCGATGTCGCGCGCGACGACGAGCGGGCCGGTCAGGGCGACGCGGGTCTTCACCGGCAGGCGGGCGAGCTGGGCGCGAATGTCGACCATGGGCTGGGTCAGGTCGATGCGGACGACCTCGTCGTCATCCGCGTGCTCCACGTCCGGCAGGTACCTCGCCGGGTCGGTCTCGAGCTGCTCGAGGAAGGCACCCTCCGCCGTGATGCGCGCCAGGGCCTGCCGGTCCGCTGAGCAGGACACGGCGATGGCCACGGGCAGCGAGGCTCCGTGACGCGGGAGCCGGATGACGCGCACGTCGTGGCAGAAGTACTTGCCGCCGAACTGCGCACCGATGCCGAAGCCCTGCGTGAGCTGCAGCACCTCGGCCTCCATCTCCAGGTCGCGGAAGCCGTGAGCGTCCATGCTGCCGTGCACGGGCAGGGAGTCCAGGTAGCGAGCGCTGGCGAGCTTGGCGACCTTGAGGGCGTACTCCGCGCTGGTGCCCCCCACCACGATGGCCAGGTGGTACGGCGGGCAGGCCGCTGTGCCGATGGACCGCAGCGCAGAGTCGAGGAATTCGCGGAAGCGGGAGGGATTGAGCAGTGCCTTGGTCTCCTGGAAGAGGAAGCTCTTGTTGGCCGATCCGCCGCCCTTGGCCATGTAGAGCAACTCGTACGACATTTCGTGCCCGGGCTTGGTGTCGGCGTAGATCTCGATCTGCGCCGGAAGATTCGTGCCGGTGTTGCGCTCGTCCCACATCGTGAGCGGCGCCATCTGGGAGTAGCGCAGGTTCAAGGACGCGAAGGCGTCGTAGACGCCGCGGCTGATCGCCGCCTCGTCCGGACCCGGGGTGAGGACGTGCTGTCCGCGCTTGCCGACGACGATGGCGGTGCCGGTGTCCTGGCACATGGGGAGCACGCCACCGGCGGAGACGTTGGCGTTCTTGAGCAGGTCGAGGGCGACGAAGCGATCGTTCGGGCTGGCCTGCGGGTCGTCGAGGATCGCTCGCAACTGGGCCAGGTGTCCGGGGCGCAGCAGGTGCGAGATGTCGTGGATGGCCTCGACGGTCAGGGTGCGCAGGACCTCGGGATCGACCTCGAGGAACTCCCGGCCGCCGAGCTCGACCACGCGCACGCCATCGCCGGTGATGAGCCGGTACGGCGTCGTGTCCGGGCCCAGGGGCAGCGGATCCGCGTAGGCGAACTCGGGCATGGGACCAGCCTAGGCCGTGCTGCTTCGGTAGGTTCGTCGCCGTGAATCCTCCCGTGATCGCGGTCCTCGGCGAGCGCATCGTGGACTTCGTCCCCGGAGAGGATCCGCACGCGTATCGCGCCGTGGCGGGCGGGTCGCCGGCCAATGTCGCCCTCGGTGTGCGCAGGCTCGGCGGCGAACCGGTGCTCCTGGGCCGGGCAGGGGATGACGGCCTGTCCGCGCTGCTCGATCAGGCCATCGCCGACAACGGCCTGTCGACCGCCGCACTGCTGCGCCGGGAGGGGCCGAGCCTGCTCGCCGTGTGCACGCGTGACGCGGACGGATCGGTCTCCTACTACTTCTACTACCAGGGCAGCCCCGACCTCATGTGGGACGCGGCCGACCTGGCCGAGGCGCTCGGCGCCGCGCGCGCCGCCGGCGCGACGGCCTGGCACACCGGGTCCCTCGTGAGCTGGCTGGGCCCGGGGGTCGACGAGGTGCTGGCCGCGTGGCGTGCGGCCCGCGAGGCCGGGGACCTCACCCTGAGCTACGACCCCAACGCCCGTCCGGGCACCGTGTCTCGCGAGCGCATGCGCGATCGCGTCGAGGAGTTCGTCGGGCTCTCCGACATCGTCAAGGTCAGCGACGAGGACATCGCCTTCCTCTACCCGGGCGAGATGCCGGAGGACGTCTGCGCGCGATGGGTGGACGCAGGGCCGTCGATGGTCGTGCTGACGCGAGGGGCCGCGGGGCTCTGCGCCTGGCGGCCCGGTCGCGATGCGGTGCAGGTCGATGGACGGACCGTGACGGTCGCGGACACCGTCGGTGCCGGCGACACGGTCTCGGCCGCCCTGCTCGTGGGACTGGGCGACCTGGGCGTGCTCGGGCCGGCCGGGGACGTCGCCGACCTCACCGACGATGAGGTGGCCGGGATCTTGGACCGAGCTGCCGTGGCGGCTTCGATCACCTGCTCCCGCGAGGGCGCCCAGCCGCCCACTCGCGCCGAGGTCGACGCCGCGATGGCGACCTAGTCGGTGCTGCCGAAGTCGACGACCGCATAGCGGCCCAGCTTGTCCAGGCGGTGCTCGCTGGCGACCTCGCGGATGGTCCCGCTCTTGCTGCGCATGACGATCGAATGCGTCTGCACGCCATGCGAGGCGTAGTGGACACCGCGCAGGAGCTCCCCGTCGGTGATCCCCGTCGCGCAGAAGAACACGTTGTCCCCCGTCACGAGATCCTCGGTCGTGAGGACGCGGTCCAGATCATGGCCCGCTGCGATGGCGCGCTCGCGCTCCGCGTCGTCGCGGGGCCAGAGCTGGCCCTGGATGACCCCTCCGAGGCACTTGACCGCGCACGCGGTGATGATCCCCTCCGGAGTGCCCCCGATCCCCATGAGCAGGTCGACGCCGGTCCCGCGGCGCATGGCCATGATCGCGCCGGCGACGTCACCGTCCGAGATGAACTTGATGCGCGCCCCCGCATCGCGCACCTCCTGGACGAGCTCGTCGTGCCGCGGGCGGTCGAGGATGCACACGGTGAGATCCGCGATCGACATGCCCTTCGCCGACGCGACGAGCTTGAGGTTGTCCGCGCAGGGTGCTGTGATGTCGACGACGTCGGCTGCTTCAGGCCCGGTCACGAGCTTGCGCATGTAGAACACGGCGCTCGGGTCGTACATCGATCCCCGCTCGGACACTGCCAGCACGGAGATGGCGTTGGACATGCCCTTGGCGCACAGGGTGGTGCCGTCGATCGGGTCGACGGCAACATCGACAGGGGGGCCGCTGCCGTCGCCGACGCGCTCGCCGTTGAAGAGCATAGGGGCGTCGTCCTTCTCCCCCTCGCCGATGACCACGATCCCGTCCATCGAGACGCTGCCGATGAGCTGGCGCATCGCGTTGACGGCGGCTGCGTCGGCACCGTTCTTGTCACCGCGCCCTACCCACCGAGCGGCGGCCATGGATGCCGCCTCGGTGACGCGGACGAGCTCGAGGGCGAGGTTGCGATCGGGCGTCTCCATCGCGCTCATGCCTGACTCTCTCACGCGAGCGGGCCGAGATGTGCCGCTGGCGGTCATCAGGGACGATGGAGGCGTGTCACGCGAAGCACCAGCGTCCGAGTCGGGCGATATCCCGCTCGCGCCGGAGCCGGGCGAGCTGCGTCCCACCGGACGGCCGAACGCGCGCCTGCGGCAGACGGTGCGCGACATGGTGCTGTCCCTGGTCGTCGTGCTCGCCGCGATCGGTGCGGTCATGGCCGTGACCTGGAGGCCCGCGCCCGATCCCGTGCGCGTCATCGATCCCGCGCCCGTGCTGGCTCTCGCGCGGACCCAGGCGTCGTACCCGGTGCTCTACCCCGCCGATCTCGACCCGGCCTGGCGACCGACGAGCGCACGGTGGGAGATCACGCCCGCGTCGACACCCGATCCCGCGTGGCACCTGGGGATGGTCACCCCGGACGAGGAGTACGCGCAGGTCGGCCAGTCCGCGTCGACGAGCGAGGCGTACCTCGTCGAGCAGGTCGGACGCGCCGAGCCGGCTGGTGAGTGGCAGGGCTGGCAGCGCTACGAGTCACCGGATGGCCGGGCGCTGGTGCGCGTCGTCGACGGAGTGATGATCGTGGTGTCCGGGACGGCGGCATGGCCGGCCCTGGAGTTCCTGGCCCAGCGGCTGAGCCCGTCGGCGACGCCGACGGCACCGGTCGCCGACTAGCCGGCTTCCTCGGGCTGCGCCGCGTCCAGCCGGGCCTGAGCTCCGGACAGCCACGCCTCGCATATCCGGGCGTACTCCTCTCCCCGCTCCCACAGTGCCAGGGACTCCTCGAGCGTGATGCCGCCGGACTCCAGTGCCGCCACCACCTCGGCCAGTGCGGAGCGGGCTTCTTCGTAGCCCATCGGGGGATCGGCGGGAGTCGTCATGGGCTCAGGGTAGATCCCGCACGGCGACGGTGAACGATCCGCGCGCGATGCGCGCCTCCAGGGACTGTCCCGGAGCAAGGTCGGCCGTGTCGCGCACCGCCGTGCCCTCGGTGGTGAGGAGCACGGCGTAGCCCCGCTCCAGGGTCGCGGCTGGCGAGAGGGCGACGAGTCGAGCAGCGAGGTGACCAAGGTCAGCGCGGCCGTGATCGATGCGCTGGGCGAGCGAGCGTCGCACGATCGTCCTGGCGCGCATGACCTCGCGCTGGTCGGTCTCCACGTGACGGTGGATGGCGCGGCGGGTCCGCGCGAGGAGCTGCTCGACCAGCATTCGCTCCTCGGAGACGTCCGGCACGATTCGCTTCGCGGCGTCCGTGGGGGTCGATGCGCGTAGGTCGGCGACGAGGTCGACCAGGGGCACGTCCTGCTCATGCCCGATGGCCGTGACGACGGGGGCGCGCGAAGCGACCACGGCTCGCACCAGCCGCTCATTGCTGAAGGGCAGCAGGTCCTCCACGCTGCCGCCGCCTCGGGCGAGCACGATCACGTCGATGGCGGGGTGGGCGTTGAGGTCCTCCAGAGCCTCGACGATCGCCCCCACGGCCGAGGCTCCCTGCACAGCGACCTCGCGGATGTCGAAGTCGACGGCGGGCCATCGCAGGCGGGCATTGACCGTCACATCCCGGAGGGCCGCGCTCGCTCGCCCCGAGATGAGCCCCACGCGACGCGGGAGAAAGGGGATCGCGCGCTTGCGCTCGGGCGCGAAGAGACCCTCGGCCTGGAACAGCGCACGCAGCCGCTCGAGTTCCTCAAGCAGCGCGCCGCGCCCCACCGGTCGAATCTCGTGCGCGCGCACCTGCAATTGGCCGCGCACGGGATAGAACTCGGGTCGGCCGAAGATCACCACGCGCTGCCCCTCGGCGAGCGGTGGAGACACCACGCCGACGACCGTGACCTCGGCGACGACGCTGAGGGAGATGTCCGAGTCGGTGTCGCGCAGGGTGATGAAGACCGTGCGCAATCCCGGGCGGCGTGAGATCTGCGCGATCTGCCCCTCGATCCAGATGCCGCCGAGTCGGCCGATCCAGTCGCCGAGGAGCTGCGAGACGGTGCGCACGGGAGCGGGTGACTCGGGCGAGGTCTCGAGCGCCATAGGGGCAGGCTACGGGCTCAGGTGCCGATGCGAGGGGGGCGCCTTACGATGGTCGCATGCCCGGCAAAGTCCTCCTCGCAGCTCCGCGCGGCTACTGCGCGGGCGTCGACCGCGCCGTGGTCACCGTGGAGAAGGCGCTCGATCTCTACGGCCCGCCCGTCTACGTCCGCAAGCAGATCGTGCATAACAAGTACGTCGTGCATCGCCTGGAGGAGCGCGGGGCGGTGTTCGTCGAGGAGCTCGACGAGGTGCCCGAGGGCTCGACTGTCGTCTTCTCCGCCCACGGCGTGGCGCCCGCGGTGCACGCGGAGGCCGCGGACCGGAGCCTGAAGACCATCGACGCGACCTGCCCCCTGGTGACCAAGGTGCACTCCGAGGCCCGGAGGTTCGCTTCCGAGGGCATGCAGATCCTGCTCATCGGCCATGAGGGGCACGAGGAGGTCGTCGGCACGATGGGCGAGGCCCCTGAGGCGATGACGCTGGTGGAGTCCCCGGAGGACGCGACCACGGTCAGCGTCGATCCGCAGCGGCCGCTCGTGTGGCTGTCGCAGACGACTCTCTCGGTCGACGAGACGCTTGAGACGGTCGACCTGCTCAAGGAGCGATTCCCCCACCTGCAGAGCCCGCCGAGCGATGACATCTGCTACGCGACCCAGAACCGCCAGCTCGCCGTCAAGAGCATTGCTCCGCAGTGCGACCTGCTCATCGTGGTCGGCTCCGGCAACTCCTCCAACAGCGTGCGGCTGGTCGAGGTGGGCTTGGAGTCCGGTGCTCGCACCGCCTATCGCGTCGACGGGGTTGACGAGCTCGACGAGTCCTGGCTCGACGGCGTCGACACCGTGGGCCTGACGTCGGGAGCGTCCGTGCCCGAGGTTCTCGTCGATGGGGTGCTCGCCTGGCTCGCGGAGCGTGGCTTCGGTGACGTCCAGGAGGTGACCAGCGCCGAGGAGACGCTCGTCTTCGCGCTCCCGCCGGAGTTGCGGCGCGACCTGAAGGCCGCCGGTCAGGCCTAGGCCGGGGCGCGCCGACGGCGCACGAGCACGATGATCAGCGCCGCGATCGTCGAGCCGAAGACCCAGACGGCGTTGGCTCCCAGCGTGGTGATGATCATGAAGGCCTCGCGCACCAGCAGGTCACCCGTCGGGGGCAGGGTGAGCTGCCCAGCGGTGACGGTGGCGAGGAAGAACGCCAGGGGCGGGGCGATCACGGCCACGATCGCGTCGTCGCGACGGACCACGAGCGCGCCATAGATGCTGGCCGCGAGAAGCGAGACGCCCGTCAGCCAGCCGAGCTGAGTGCGGCCGACGACGAGCGCATCGGCGAAGCCCATGACCACGGTGACGCCGATGACGACGAGCCACACCCCGCCGGGGCGCAGACCGGGTGCAGCGTGCGCATGACGACCGCCGACGCCGCTCGCGGCAACTGGCGTGACCAGCGCGACGGCAGGTGCCGAATCGTCGGAGGCTGCCGGCTCGGGGCGGGGCGCGACCTCGGCGAACTCCAGCAGACCCTCATCGGCCACGACGGCAGGGGCCGGCGGACTCGGAGCGGGAGCGGCGGGGCCTGATCCCAGGGTCACCGTGCGCAGTCCCACGGCCTGATCGAGCGTCAGGGCCGGCACGGCGACCGCGGCGGCATCGCCTTCGGCGCGCAGGGACCGGAAGAGGCGGCCGGTGCCGACCGCAGGCTCGCTCACGCCGACAAGGCTACGACAGGTTGGTCGACTCCGTGCCGGAGCCGACCGAGGCCGGAGCTGCGGACTCGCGCGTGCGCTGCGTGATCGGCGGCGGGCTCACGACAGCCCCGTCGCCGATGCCGTGATCAGCGAGGCGCCTCGCGGAGACCATCACTCGGCCGTCGAAGGAGCCGACCATGCGGTTGTAATGGCCGACGACGGTGTCGAGCGAGGACCCCATCTTGCGCATGTGATCAGCGAAGTTGCCGAGTCGTTCGTGGAGCTCGCGGCCGAGCCGATGGATCTCCCGCGCGTGATCGGCGATGGCCTCTTGGCGCCACACGTGCGCGACCGTGCGCAGCAGCGCGAGCAGCGTCGTGGGCGTTGCGAGGATGACATTGCGGCCGAATGCCCGGTCGAGGAGTGCGGGGTCCTCGCGAAGTGCCACGCCGAGCATGGACTCGGCGGGCAGGAACATGACGACCGCATCGACGGAGTCGTCGTACTGGCGCCAGTAGTCCTTGGCGCCGAGGCGCTCTGCGTGGCCCGCAACGTCATGCGCGTGCCGGGCGAAGAGCTCGGCCTGCGTCACGGGGTCGTCGCAGGCCTCGGCTTCGAGCAGGGCTCCGAGCGGAACCTTGGCGTCGACCACGATGCGACGGCCCGCGGCGAGGTCGATCACCATGTCCGGACGCTGGCTGCCGCTGTCACCGGACCGCACGTCCTGCTCGACGAAGTGCACCCGGTCGAGCAGGCCCGCTGCCTCCACTAGGCGGCGCAGTTGCGCCTCACCCCAACGCCCGCGCACGTCGGCACGACCGAGTGCGGCCGCGAGCTGGTGGGTCTCCCGACGAAGGCCCTGGGCGGTGGCTTCGACGTATCTCAACTGCTCGCCGATCTCGCTGCGGAGCCCCGCCTGGTCGCTGCGGCGCAGGGCCTCGGCCTCCTCGAGTCGGCGGCCGAGCCGATCGAGCGCGTCGGCGACACCATCGAGCGGGGAAGGGCCTGCGACGTCCGCGCCGCGCCGCCGGCCGAGCACCACGCCCACGGCGATGGAGCAGGCGGCGACGACGATGCAGGCGATGAGCACAGTGGTCCAGTCCATGCGACCAGGGTGCCCTGGGGGTCCGACACCGCTCCCAGGCATGCGCGGTGGCCCGCCTAGGATCGGGCCACTATGGCGCTCACCATCGGCATCGTCGGGCTCCCGAACGTCGGCAAGTCGACCCTGTTCAACGCCCTGACCAAGAACGACGTCCTCGCGGCGAACTACCCGTTCGCGACGATCGAGCCCAACACCGGAGTCGTGGGGGTGCCCGATCCCCGCTTGGACACGCTCGCGGAGATTTTCGAGTCCCGCGAGACCATCCCCGCGACGGTGACCTTCGTCGACATCGCCGGGATCGTGAAGGGGGCCAGCGAGGGAGCCGGTCTCGGGAACAAGTTCCTCGCCAATATCCGCGAATCGAATGCGATCTGCCAGGTTCTGCGCGCGTTCCATGACGATGACGTCGTCCACGTCGAGGGTCGCGTCTCGCCGGCCGAGGACATGGAGACCATCAACACCGAGTTGATCCTCGCCGACATGCAGACCCTCGACAACGCGATCCCGCGGCTGACCAAAGAGGCCCGCAACGACAAGTCGCGGGCGCCGGTGCTCGCGGCTGCGGAAGCGGCGAAGGTGATCCTCGACTCCGGTCAGACCCTGTTCGCAGCGGGCTTCGATGCCGAGCCGATCCGGGAGTTGTTCCTGCTCACCGCCAAGCCATTTCTCTACGTGATCAACTGCGACGAGAGCCAGTTGACCGATGACGACTTCAAGGCCCGGATGCGCGAACTCGTCGCGCCCGCCGAGGCGGTGTTCCTCGACGCCAAAGTGGAGTCCGAGCTCATCGAACTATCCGATGAGGAGGCGCTGGAACTGCTGGAGTCGGTGGGTCAGGATGAGTCGGGGCTGCATGCTCTGGCCCGAGTCGGCTTCGACACCCTGGGCTTGCAGACCTATCTGACCGCCGGGCCCAAGGAGGCGCGAGCCTGGACGATCCCGAAGGGTGCGACCGCGCCCCAGGCGGCCGGGGTCATCCACACTGACTTCGAGAAGGGGTTCATCAAGGCCGAGGTCGTGTCATTCACCGATCTGGCCGAAGCCGGTTCGATGGCGGCGGCCAAGGCCGCGGGCAAGGTGCGTATGGAGGGGAAGGACTACGTCATGCACGACGGCGACGTCGTGGAATTCCGCTTCAACGTCTGAGTCTCGTGATCTGCGTTCAGTTCATCTTCCAGCCGGGTGCGTACGACGAGGACTTTCGTCGCCTCGACGGGGAGATCGACGCGTTCGCGAGGTCGCTCCCGGGCTTTCTCGCGACTCAAACCTGGCAGTCCGCGGACGGCACCATCGTCAATGCGACGTACTACTTCGACGACATGGCGTCGGTGCGCCAGCTCTCGCAGTTCCCCCAGCATCTGGAGGCCAAGGGCCAGTACGAGCGCTGGTACGAGGGGTATCGGATCATCGTGAGTGAGGTGACGGCGTCGTATGGTGATGATCGCCTTTCGCGCGTGACAGGATCCCCGGCATGAGCGACGACGATTACTCGCCCCTGGCCTACGCGGTCGAGCGGACGTACCCGGTCGATGCCGATCGCATGTGGTGCGCGTGGACCGATGCTGCTGAGCTCGAGCGGTGGTACGCCCCGACTGAGCTGAGCGTCGTCCCAGGTTCGGTCGTCTCCGATCCCGTCATCGGCGGTCGCTGGGCCGTCGCTGTGGACGCCACTGCCTACGGGCACATCGCCTACTTCTGGGGCCGCTATGACGACGTCGATCCCGGGCGTCGTCTCATCCACGGCCTGGCCTATTCCCAGGACGAGGCGGACTTCATCACCCACGACGACGATGCCCCGAGCCATGACATCGTCATCGACATGGAGCCGCGCGATGGTGGCACCTGGGTCCGCTTCGCGCAGTACGGCGACATGCCCGCGGATCAGGCCGCGATGGCTCAGGCCGGCATGGAGAGCTACTTCGATTCCCTCGGCGTCTATCTCGGCACTAGTTGACCGCGGGGCGGGGCGCCAACCCCTCCGAGCGCAGTTCGAGCGAGGCCAGTTCGGCGATGACGTCCCGGTCGCCCCGGCGCCAGGCTCCCGCCGGATCGTCGCTGATGCGGGCCAGCAGGTGCAGCGGCTGACGGGCCATGGCCCGCAGCGCGAAGAGATCGAGGTCGTCTGTGGAGTCCAGGAATCTCCGTGCGGCGGTGGCGCGGCGGATGAACGCGACGCGGATGGGCACCCACAGCATCGCCCACGACGCGATGCCGAGGATCGCCAGCGCGATCGCCAGGAAGCGCGCCAGCACCGACACCGCATCCGCGGATGCCTGGCCGGCCTCGGCGATCGATACGGACGCGCCGCTCATCCCGTCGAAGGGTGACTGCAGCGCGCCGCCGATGAGTGGGACGCCCGCGAGGGTCTCGCCGGCGCTCGCGAAACGATCCGACAGGTCGGTCGCGCTCTCGGACACGGCGAGTCCGGGTGCGGCGAGATTCATCACCAAATCATGCAGTCGCACCGCGATCCAGATCCACAGTGCGCTCCACAGCACCAGCCACGCATCGCCCAGCATCTGCCGCGTGCGCCGCGCGGGGATCTCCGAGTACCACGTCATGTCCGCTCCTTCGTCCGCTTCGAGCCCACCGTAGGCTGCCGGCATGGCCCTCACACTGCGGCGGGTCCCTGGGGAATACGCCGTGCACCGCATGCCTCCTGATGCCGACATCCCCGCGGAGGCGTGGGATGCGCCCTTCGTCAGCGTCGGCCGATCGCGTGATGAGTTGAGCATCATCACTGGCAATGGCATCCCCATCGACAGCGACAGCAAGGTCGGGCCCTGGCTCGCGTACCGCGTGCCCGGCGCCATCGACTTCTCCGCGACCGGGATCATGGCTGCGCTCACCGCGCCGCTTGCCGAGGCAGGCATCGGCATCCTGGGTGTCTCCACGTACGACACCGACTATCTGCTCGTGCACGCCGACGCGGGCGTGGCCGCGGAGATCGCCTGGCGCGCAGCAGGCATCGAGATCGCGTGACCGTCGTCGTCGCCGCGGCGATCGAGCGTGATGGCCGCTACCTGGCGGCGCGGCGTACGAAGCCCGACTGGGCTGCGGGGCGCTGGGAGTTCCCCGGCGGCAAGGTCGAGCCCGGGGAGACCGAGTCCGTGGCGCTGGAGCGCGAGATCCGGGAGGAGTTGGGGGTCGGGATTGCGGTCGGCGAGCGCGTGCCGGGGGAGTGGCCGTTGCACGACGACCTCGTCCTCCATCTCTATGTCGCGACGCTGCTCGAGGGCGAGCCCCGCCCTCTCGATCACCACGATCGGATTCGGTGGGTCGCACCCGAGGACTTCGATGACGTCGCATGGCTGGAGTCCGACGTGGATGCGGTGCGCGCCCTTCGGTCAGTCACCCCGTAGGGTCACCCGGTGACTGCCACCCGCTCGGACCTCCGCAATGTCGCCATCGTCGCGCACGTCGACCACGGCAAGACCACCCTCGTCGACGCCATGCTCTGGCAGTCCGGGGCCTTTCGCGCCAACCAGGATGTCGACGACCGGGTCATGGACTCGATGGACCTGGAGCGCGAGAAGGGCATCACGATCCTGGCCAAGAACACCTCGGTGAAGTACGCCGGTCCGTCGGCTCCCGAGGGCGGTGTGACCTTCAACATCATCGACACTCCTGGCCACGCCGACTTCGGTGGCGAGGTGGAGCGCGGACTGGAGATGGTCGACGGGGTCGTCCTCCTCGTCGACGCCTCGGAGGGCCCGCTGCCCCAGACGCGCTTCGTCCTGCGCAAGGCGCTCGCCAAGCGCCTCCCGGTTGTCCTGGTGATCAACAAGGTCGATCGCACCGACGCGCGCATCGCCGAAGTCGTAGACGAGGCGTACGAGCTCTTCCTCGACCTCGACGCGACAGACGAGCAGATCGACTTCCCCATCGTCTACACCAGCGCGAAGGCAGGTCGCGCCTCGCGCGAGCGTCCCGACGACGGCGGCATGCCGGCTGAGGACAGCCTCGAGCCGCTCTTCGCCACCCTCATCGAGGCCATCCCCGCACCGTCGTACGACGAGGACGCGCCCCTGCAGGCGCACGTCACCAACCTCGATGCATCGCCGTACCTCGGCCGGCTCGCCCTGTGCCGCGTGCACCAGGGCACGATCCGCAAGGGGCAGCAGGTCGCGTGGATGAAGGCCGACGGCTCCGTCGAGCGGGCCAAGGTCGTCGAACTGCTCATGACCGAGGCGCTCGACCGCGTTCCTGTCGAGAGTGCCGGCCCCGGCGACATCATCGCGGTTGCGGGTATCCCCGAGATCTCGATCGGCGACACCCTGGCCGATGTCGACGATCCCGTAGCACTTCCGGTCATCACGGTCGACGAGCCGTCGATCTCGATGACCATCGGCATCAATACCTCGCCGCTCGCAGGCAGGAGCGGAGGCACGAAACTCACCGCGAGCATGGTCAAGTCCCGCCTGGACCAAGAGCTCGTCGGCAACGTCTCGATCCGGGTGCTGCCCACCGAGCGCCCGGATACCTGGGAGGTGCAAGGCCGCGGCGAGCTCCAGCTCGCGATCCTCGTGGAGTTGATGAAGCGCGAGGGATTCGAGCTCACCGTGGGCAAGCCCCAGGTCGTGACGCGCATGATCGATGGCAGGCTCCACGAGCCCATGGAGCGCCTCTCGGTCGATATCCCCGAGGACTACCTCGGTGTGGTCACGCAGCTCATGGCACTGCGCAAGGGGCGTATGGAGCAGATGGTCAATCACGGCACCGGATGGGTGCGGATGGACTACCTCGTTCCCGCGCGCGGACTCATCGGCTTTCGCACCGAGTTCCTCACCGAGACCCGTGGCACGGGCCTGCTGCACCACGTATTCGATCGCTACGAGCCGTGGCACGGTGAACTGCGCACACGCCCGTCGGGCTCGCTCGTCGCCGATCGATCCGGCCCGACAACGGGCTTCGCCCTTGCCAACCTGCAGGAGCGCGGCACGATGTTCGTGGGACCCGGCACCGAGGTGTACGAGGGCATGATCGTCGGCGAGAACTCCCGATCGGACGATCTCGACGTGAATCCGACGAAGGAGAAGAAGCTCACCAACATGCGTCAGTCCTCGGGCGA
The DNA here is from genome assembly GCA_023264215.1 of Candidatus Nanopelagicales bacterium. The sequence continues at coordinate 5,482 of JALQSY010000002.1, read as the reverse complement.
CGTACTCGTGCCATTGATCCCGCACAAGCAGCTGTCGCTCGAGCAGGCACTGGAGTTCTGCCGCGAGGACGAGTGCGTCGAGGTCACGCCGCAGGCCGTGCGGATCCGCAAGGTCCAGCTCGCCGCCACCGACCGGGCCAAGACGCGCTCGCGCTCGAAGTAGGCAACCGGGCACCCCCTCCCTCCGCTCGAGGACACGAACTCGTCGTTTAGGCGGCAACCGCGTCCGATTTGTCGGGCTTAAACGACCAGTTCGTATCCTCGAGCGCAGGCGGGGCGTCCGGGGTCGCGCAACCTCGGTGGCCTGGGCACCACGCGACTCGATTCCGGCGAGCCCGGCCACGGCATCTAGCGCTCGGCCAGCGCATCGGCGAAGAAGTCGACCTCGGCGCGCAGCAGATTCTCGGCGACCACCTCCTGAGGGGTCATGTGCGTGACGCCGCTGAGCGGGAGTACGGCGTGCGGGCGGCCTGCCGCGAGCAGCGCCGAAGAGAGCTGGAGCGTGTGCGCGACGACGACGTTGTCGTCGGCGAGGCCGTGGATGATCAGGAGCGGTCGGGTGAGGTTGGCTGCGAGAGGGAGCAGCGACGATCGGTCGTAGTTGTCCGGCTCGTCCTGCGGCAGCCCGAGGTAGCGCTCGGTGTAGCCGGTGTCGTAGAGCCGCCATTCGGTGACGGGTGCGCCGGCGACCGCGGCGTGGAAGACGTCCGGCCGCCGCAGGACGGCGAGGGCTGCGAGGTAGCCGCCGAACGACCAGCCGCGGATGCCCACGCGCCCGGTGTCGACGTCGTCGGGGTACGCCGCTGCAACCGCCTCCAGGGCGGCGACCTGGTCGTCGAGGGCCGGCGTCGCCAGATCCCCTCGCACCCAGCGATCCCACGCCGGTCCTCGGCCGGGAGTGCCCCGGCCATCGGCGACGATCACGCAGTACCCCTGGTCGGCCAGCCACTGATCGGTGCCGTACGCCAGTCCGGCAGCGACCACCCGCCGCGCGTGCGGGCCGCCGTACGGCGACATGATCACGGGCAGCCGACCCGACCCGGGTGCGTGGCCGGAGGGGAAGAGCACAGCCGCCTCGAGTTCCCTCTCGCCCCCGGTCACCAGGCTCACGCGCGGCGCGATGATCGGGATCTCGGCCAACGACGTCACCTCGGCAACAGGCGCCCCGTCCTGCCGGATCCGGATGTCCGTGGCGGTCGATGACAGTCGTGTCGTCGAGGTGAGCACGACATTGCCCGCGCGAAGCCCGTGTACTGCGTCTTCGTCATCGTTCAACCTGTCGATGCTGCCGTCGTAGCCGATGCGGTACAGGCCCGGATACGTCGGATCGGTTGATGCCGTGACGAGGACGTCTTGCTCGCCGGCATCCACGACGGATGCCACCTGCAGCCCCGAGGGAGAGACGGGAGAGCCGTCGACGACGAGGCGGTAGGCATCGATCTCCCGGTCGGCGACGATCTCGACCACGCGGCCGTCCGGGGCGCGGGCAGGCACGCCGGGCATCAACTCGATCCAATCCGGATCGGTGCGCTCGCGCAGGTGGTGCAGCGCCCCGGTCGCGGGGTCGACCTCGAGGATCACCTGGCGCCGCTGGTCGCGAGACAGCACCGTGACCAGTGGCCTGCCGGTCTCGGGCGCGGTGACGCGTGCGAGGTAGGGGAATTCGGCGTGATCCCAGGCGAGCTCCGTGCGTGCGCCGCCGTCGACGGGCACGAGCCATAGCGAGACGTCGGCGTTGTCGCATCCCGCGGCGGGATACCGATGCGGGCGGGCCGGCTGATCCGGGTGCGCGGGGTCGGCGATCCACCATTGCGCCACGGGGGCGTCGTCCACGCGCTCCACTAGCAACCCGGAGCCGTCGGCCAGCCACCAGAAGCCGCGCACGCGGTCGAACTCCTCTGCCGCGATGAAGTCGGCGAGTCCCCATGTGACGTCGTCGCCGTCGGGCGCGCACAGCATCCGGGCCGGTCCTCCGCTCAGCGGGGTGACGTACAGCGCTCGCTCGCTGACGTAGGCGGCCCAGGTGCCGGTGGGGTCCGGGCGCGGGTCGACGACGGGGCCGGGCGCGGCGAGCGGCCGGGCCGGCTCCGCGCCTTCGAGTCCGACCGCGTACGGCGCACCGGACAGCGCGAAGACGGCGAGGCTGCGTTCGCGATCCGTCGCGTAGTCGGTGATGCCCGCGCTCACCTCGCGCATGCGCTCGCGTCGGGCTCGTTCCTCTGCGGGAAGCGACTCGGCGTCGTCGAGCAGGTCGCCGGGATCGACGACGCACCTCTCGGTGCCGCTGGCGAGGTCGAGCGACCACAGGCACGTGTTCGGATCCGTGCCCCCGCGTGAGCGCAGGAACAGGACACGCCGCCGCTTGTGATCGATGGTGAACGATCGCGGCGCGCCGAGACGGAACCCGCGCGTGCGAGCTCGCTGGCGTGGGTAGGTCTCGTCGCTCAGGGGCGCAGTCACGCGCACATCCTGCCGGAGGCTGGATCCGGCGGCACTACCCTGTGCGCATGACCGATCGGCGCATCCTTCTCGTCCATGCCCATCCCGATGACGAGACCATCGGGACGGGGGCGGTGATGGCCCGCTACGTCGACGCGGGCGTCGGCGTCACCCTCGTCACCTGCACCCTCGGCGAGGAGGGCGAGATCCTGGTCCCGGGCCTCGAGCATCTCGCTTCGGACAAGGAGGACCGGCTCGGCGAGCACCGCCAGACCGAGCTCGCCCAGGCCATGGGGATCCTCGGCGTGACGGACTGGCGCCTGCTGGGTGCCCCCGGCCGATACCGAGACTCGGGCATGGCCGGGACGGTTGCCAACGACCGCGAGGGGGCGTTTTGGCGCAGTGACCTGCTGGAGGCAGCCACCCATCTGGTGGCGATCATCCGCGAGGTCCGCCCGCAGGTGCTCGTGACGTACGACGACTTCGGCGGCTACGGCCATCCGGACCACATCCAGGCGCACCGCGTGTCGATGTACGCCGCGAGCCTGGCGGCTGCCCGCACCTTCCGCCCCGACCTGGGCGAGCCCTGGGATATCGCCAAGATCTACTGGACGGCGTTCCCGCGCAGCATCGTCCGCGAGGGCATCGAGAAGCTCCGTGCGGCGGGGGAGACCACCGGCTTCGCCGAGATGGACCCCGACGACATCCCCTTCGCCACCGACGACGCGCTGGTGACGACGGCCGTCCATGCGCCTGAGCACCTTGATCGCAAGCTCGACGCGCTCCGCGCTCACGCGACCCAGGTGACCGTCGATGGCGGGTTCTTCGCCCTCGCCGACAACGTCGGGGCAGAAGCCTTCGGCACCGAGTACTTCCGCCTGGTGCGGGGCAACGCGGCGGGACCCTTCGACGGTGCCGGCCGGGAGACCGATCTCTTCGCGGGCCTGTGACACGGTGAGGTTCGTCGGCTTCGTTGCCTGCCTCCTGGCGGGGGTGGTCATGGGAGTCGTCGGCGCCTTCGTGCAGGGAGCGCGGTGGGTCGTTGCTGATGCCAGCCTGCCGTGGGGGCTGGTCGTGTCACTGGTGGCGCTCATCGTCCTCGTGCGCGCGGGGGTCGACCTGACGTCCAGCCGATGGGGCGGCTGGATCGTCCTCCTCGCGTGGATCGCGGTCACCGTCGCCTTCGCAGCCGAGATGCCCTCGGGTGACCTGGTCATCTCGGCTGGCGGTCGACAGATGGCCTACCTCCTCGGAGGAGTCATCGTCGGCGCGGCGGCGGCCACCGTCCCACCGATCGAGCGACTCCGGCGCCCGTAGCCACATGCGCTCCGCACGGCACCACCTCATGTGACCCACGACACGGCGGGGCCTCGTCGGGCGTTCCCGAGCGCGTAGCGCTTAGCATGATCGGAGCCCCAGGACAGCTGGGGCGGCCTTTCGATGGGGCCACGGAGCGGGGAGCGGCAGTGTCGGACGAGGAGCGGCCCGCGGGCAGCACCGCGCCGCGGCGCGGGATCCTCGTGGCGCTGGGGGTCGTCGCCGGCGCGCTGGTCTTCTACCTGGGCCTGATCGTGGGTTCCTCGAGCGACATCCCGGCCAACACGTCGGTCATGGGCGTGCCGATCGGTGGCATGGATCGTGCCGAGGCCGTCGCGACTCTCGAGGCCTCGATCACGCCGCGCTCCCTCGAGCCGATCTCCGTCTCGGCCTTCGAGACCTCGGAGGAGATATTCCCCGCGGACTCAGGCCTGTCCTTCGACCCCATCGCGACGGTCGACTCCGCCGAAGGGCGACTGCTCAATCCGTTCGCCCTCGTCATGCGGTTCTTCGGCTCGCGCGATATCGCCCCCGTGGTGACCGTCGATGACGCGTTGCTGTCCGAGCGACTCGATGAGTTCGCCGACCTGATCCGGACCGAGACCGTCGAGCCCACCGTGTACTACGAGGACATGATCCCGGTCCTGACTCCAGCCGAGGATGGTCGCGATGTCGACATTCCCGTCGCCGTCGAGTCGATCGCCTCGGCGTACCTCACGACGACCGGCCCCATCGCTCTTCCCGAGGTGATCATCGAGCCGGCGGTCACCAACGCCGAGGCCGAGGAGTTCGTCGCCGGGCCGGCCACGATCGCGGTGTCCGCGCCGGTCACCATCGAGGTGGAGGACATCGCCCCTCAGGTGCCCGCCGAGGCCATCGCCGAGGCCACGCACTATCTGGTGGAGGGGGAGAGCCTCGCGCCCCAGATCGACGGTGCCGTCCTGCACGACTCCATCGCGGAGGATCTCTCCCCCGTGGAGGAGCCGGGTAACAACGCGACCTTCGAGATCGATGCCAACAACGTCCCCGTGGTCGTGCCCTCGCGCGTCGGCCGCGGAGTGAGCGACGAGGTCCTCGCTGCCGCGGTAGGCAACGCGATGTTCTCGGAGGGCGATGAGCGAGTGGCACCGGCACCCGTGACGGTTCGCGATCCCGTGCTCACGACCGAGGATGCACTCGAACTCGGAGTGATCGAGGAGATCTCCAGTTTCACCCAGCAGGTCAACTACGCCGAGTACCTCGCGCACAATCTCTCCGTCGCCTCCGAGTACATCAACGGCACCCTCCTGCTCCCGGGAGAGGTCTTCTCCATGAACGAGACGACGGAGAACCGTGACCCGGTCGGTGGCTACATGGAGGGCTGGGTCATCGGGCCCGGAGGGATCTTCCGCAAGGCGCTCGGCGGTGGCCTCTCCGCGGCCACGACCACGATGTGGTCAGCTGCCTTCTACGCCGGCCTGGAGCCCGTCGAGGTCCAGGCGCACTCGGTGTACATCTCGCGCTACCAGCCGGGACTGGAAGCGACCGTTGCATGGGGAATCTTCGACATGAAATTCCGCAACGACAGCCCGTATCCCGTGCTCATCACCACCAAGATGACCAACACCTCGATGACCGTCGACTTCTGGGGCACGCGCGTCTACGACGTCATCGAAGCCGAGTTCGGTCCGCGGACGGGAGTGCGTCAACCGGAGACCGTGTATCGAAAGAAGGGACCGGGCTGCTC
>JALQSY010000029.1:11850-14500 GCA_023264215.1 Candidatus Nanopelagicales bacterium | reverse complement strand
CGTCAACGCCGGTGTCACCGAGGCCCTGCTCAAGGCCAATATCTATGCCAACGGCGAGGATCCCGGTGGCAGCACCATCCTCGCGCCGGGCAAGCTCGCGCTCGAATTCCCGGTGTCCGGGATCAAGAACGGCAAGGTCGGCCACCTCGGGTCGCTCTTCCTGTCCCATTACGGCTCGATGGGATGGCGCACGGTCGTCGTGGACAACCTCACCGCCGATCCGGCCAAGGGCACGCTCAAGGGACGGGTCTACGCGACCGACACCGATCTGGGCACCTACACGATCTTCACCCTCACCCGGGTCAAGACATCCGGGACGACGACGACCTACACCGTCAAGCTCGCCCCCGGTGTCGCCGGAGTCCTCAACTCCGGGCTCGGCACGCACGTCTTCGCCGAGGGGATGCGGATCGGCTCCGGCGCCACCGTCATCATCGAATAGCCCTCGCGGACACGGGGGGTGCGCCTGGACGCACCCCCCGTGTCGTCTGTCTGCGGCCACCCCGCAAGCCGATAACGCTCCCTCACTTTTGCCTCTCGCGGGGCATCCGCCGCTCTCGCAGGGCGCCCACTTCCTGAGCCGTCGCGCACAATGACGGCGGGAGGTATGGGTGGCACTCAATGTCGGCGACACCGTGGCGGGTCGCTACCTCCTCGTCGAACGCCTGGGCGCGGGCGGGATGGGCGTGGTCTTCCGTGCCCAGGACACCACGCTCGGCCGCGACGTGGCCCTGAAGGTCCTGCTTCCCCACGTGAGCGGCAATGCCGAGCTGATCGAGCGGTTCCGCCGCGAGGCGCGGGTGCTGGCCAAACTCCGCAATCCGGGCATCATCGTCGTCCACGACCTCGTCACGGTCGATGGGGACGGCACCGCGCTCATCCTCGAGTACGTGGGCGGTGGCTCGCTCGACGACCGCATCAGCCAAGGTCCGCTGCCCTGGCCCGCCATCGCCGGCATCGGAGTCGCCGCGGCCGAGGCCCTGGCCGAGGCGCACGACGCGGGGATCGTCCATCGCGACATCAAGCCGAGCAACATTCTCCTCGAGCCCGATGGAGGCGTGCGAGTCGCGGACTTCGGTATCGCGCAGGTGGCCGGCGAGACCGGGATGACCATGCAGGGCGAGGCGATCGGCACACCGGCGTACATGTCCCCCGAGCAGGCCCAGGGCACGGAGGTGGGCCCCGCGTCGGACATCTACTCCCTCGGTGCCGTGCTCTTCGCAGCCGCGACCGGACGCACCCCGTTCGTCACGCAGGAGGGCGGCTTCGCCGCAGCGCTCGCGCACATCACCCAGCCCGTGCCCGATCCGCGCGCGGTGGACTCCTCGGTCCCCGATGCCGCGGCAGCGATCATCATGCGGGCCATGCAGAAGGCGCCCGAGGACCGCTTCGCCTCTGCTCGGGAGCTCGCTGCCTCACTGCGCGCGTCCGCGAACCTGATGTCCGGCGACATCCCCATCGCCCGCCCGGCTGCCACCCCCTCGGAAGGCCCACCGCCGACACTCGACCCCGCGCCGGTCCCCGATGACGCGACGCGCCTGGGAACGACGCCCCCGCCGCCACCCCCGCCGCCACCCCTAGCCCCCGCCGCGCCGGTCGCAGCCGAGCCGCCTCCACCCGTCGCGGTACCCGTCGCGGCGGGTTCGGAGCCCGCACCGTCGACGTCGATGAACAAGACCGTCCTCATTGGGGCGGGTGCCGTCATCGCCCTCGTCGTCGTCGGCGTGATCGTGACGCTCATCATGACGTCGGGGTCGGGTGGGGATGAGGTGGCGGCGAGCTCCACGCCGGCGACGGGTGCGCCCACGGCCCCTCCAAGCACCGAGGCACCCCCGAGCACGTCCCCCCCGAGCACGCCGCCCCCGGAGGAGCCCTCCCAGGCCGCGTTCGCCGCGGACTTCTCGAACGGCGATGAGGGGTTCGTCCTGTTCGACAACGACCTGGGAGGCGTGATCCACGAGTCTGGTCGCCTGATCCTCACGGTGCGTCAGTCACAGCTCATCGCCGACACGCTGTCGCCAGCGCCCCCGGCCGCGGACGTCGAGATCTCCGCCGTGGGCGGATACGGGGAGTTTGCCGACCCTCGTGAGGGCGAGTTGGGGATTATGTGCCGGTACGAGAACTTCGAGAATCACTACGCCATGGGGATTCGCAGCGACGGCAGCGGTTTCATTCGTAAGCGGATCAACGATGTGGTGACTGAACTCGCGAGCACGTCGCTCGCCTTCAGGACCTTCGATTCGGGTTATCGGATCTCGGCCTCATGCATCGGCACAGAACTGGCCCTGAAGGTGGATGGGCGGTCGGTGCTGAACGCGCAGGACGCGGATCTCGCCCTCGGTCGGACGGGACTGTTCGCCGGGACGACCGCGGTGGACACGTCGACGCAGGCCGTGTTCATCTCGTTCGAGCAGACCACCTTCGGGGGCGCGGGGGGCTCCTCCGGCGGCGCAGGCGTGACCGGCGCGACCTCGACCGAGGGCCTGTCGTGGGAGATCTTCGGGTGCACCAGCTACGGATCGACGAGCAAGATCTCGATCCGCTGGAGCAACGAGCTCGGGCGTGATGCGCAGGTGACGGTGCGGGCGCTGTCGCTTCAGGCCGACGGCAGGCCGTACACATGGGCCGATTCGATCCCGCCCGGGCAAAG
>JALQSY010000029.1:0-11840 GCA_023264215.1 Candidatus Nanopelagicales bacterium | reverse complement strand
GGGGGTGCCACGTCAGGCCCCCTGCCCGCTGAACTCGACTGCCGTGCGCTCGACGAGGTCGAGATAGCACTCGGATAAGCCCCTAGGACGCGATGTGGTGGGGTGCGAAGAGGACTTCGCGGTCGCCCAGTCGGATGCGCTGGCGGCCATCGAGAGTGCGCGGCTCGCCCGGCTCCAGTCGTGTCCAGGACGCCGTCTCCTCGTCCCACAGGTAGGTGCCGTTGGATGAGCCCAGGTCCTCCATCCTCACGTCCCAATCCTCGAGGGTGATGGCGGCGTGCACCCGCGAGATCGACTTCGTCGTGTCCTCGATCGTCACAGGCTTGGCTGATCCTGCTGTCACTCGCTCGTGCTCGGCAGGAGAGCGGCCGATCACCATGTCGCCCTTGACCTGGATCGTCGCGCCATCGTCGATGATGAGCACCCCGAGCGGCGGGCGCGGTCCGTCGACCAGGATGAGGCTGCGCGAAACCCCCATTCGTCGTCCGCACAGTGAGCAGTAGCTGGCCAGCGGATTGTTGTGGTGGTCGTCCGGGCACCGGACGCCGCGAACGATGACCTCTGGCTCGTCATCGGCATCGTCGTTGCTCGGGGCGGGCGTATGCGCGGGGGGCAGGGGAGCACGCGGATGGAGCGTGGCATCGGCGTTGCCGAGATCCACGATGACCACCTCGGGCGGCGGCGGTGGCGGCGGGGGTGGCGGCGGTGCTGGTTGAGCGGGGGGAGGTGGAGGGGTTTCAGCTCGCGTGGCGCCGAGGAGCCACGCCGTGCTGGCAGGCGCGGTGCCCTCCTGGAGGTCCCACCACTGGGCCTGGGGTGGATCCTGCGGTGCGGTGCCGATGCCGATCCACTCGGCGGGCCCGGGCAGCGTGCGTTCCACCCATTCATGGGCACCGGCCCCGCGACCCCCGGTCTCCATGCCATCGACGACGGCGTGGAAGGAGATGTCTCCGTGCAGCAGGACTGTGGCGTTGTCCAGTGGGCCCACGATGAAGCCGAAGGCGGGGAGTTCCTCCTCGCGCATGGCCAGCATGGCGGCCGCGCGGACGAGCTCCTCGCCGTCATGCGTGCGAGCGAGTTCGAGGACGGCGGACGTCCCCGTCGCGTGCACCTCAGGGTCCAGGATGACCGCCAGCACATCGCCGCGAGACAGAGCGATCCCCTGGCCGGGCGCGACTGCGATCTTCCTGGTCATGCTGCCCTCCCCTCGAGATCGTCGGCCATCTCAGCCGCGGTGGAGTAGGACTCGTCGAGGCCGAGGCAGCGCTCGATCACGGTGCGGTACCCGTCGGGCAAGCTCTCCTCCAGGGTCGGTGGCGTCTTCAGGACGTAGGTGAAGGCTTCCATCACGTTGGTGTCGGGGATGCCCGCGTAGACGCCGGCGCCTGTCAGCGCGTAGTGCAAGGTGACGCCCAGGGCCCACAGATCCGTCGCCCGTGAGGCGGGCTTGCCCAGGATCGCATCGGGCGACATGTAGTCGATGGACCCGATCGGGCCGATGCCGGTTGCCTTCGCGTCGGATGCGATCAGCCTGGCCAGCCCCAGGTCACCCAGTCGGCCGCGCGAGGAATCGATCAGGACGTTCGTCGGCTTGATATCGCGGTGGACGACGCCCGCCTCATGCAGGTCATGGGCCCCGCGAGCGGCGTCGACCACGACGCGAGCGCGGTCGGGCGCCGAGAGGTGCGCCGACGCCTCGAGGGAGCCCTCTGCGTAGTAGGGCATCGCGTAGAAGAGCCGTCCCCCGGCATTGCCGGCGTCGTACAGGCGCACGAGGTAGTCGGAGGCGACGGAGTGCAGCACCCTCAGTTCGTTGGCGATCCGGGCGAAGTCCGCCTCGCTCGCATTGGCATCGAGCACCTTGACCGCGACGACGGCATCGCTGACTCCCAGTCGCTCAGGGGGCTTGGCGAGGTAGTAAGTGCCGTGATTGCCGCCGCCGAGTCGCTCGACGAAGGCGTAGTCAGCGATGCCCTCGGTCATGGCCTCGTGTCACCCCTCTCGTGACCGTCGGGCGTGCCGTCCCGATCGGCGTCCGAGGCCTTGATGAGGTCCTCCTCGAAGTCCTCCCCGACGTCGAGGCGAGAGCGGGTGAAGGTGTCGTCCAACTCGACGGGGGGCAGTCCGAGGATCTGCCGGCGGTACCTGAGCATGAGCAGCAGGAAGACCGTGATGGCCACCATGCCGACGACGGAGAAGATCACGAGTGCCGGGTTTGTCCGCAGGGGCTCGAGGAAGATCACCGTGCTGATCAGCTCCGAGGCGGCCAGGAGCACGACGAGAACGACGAGTTGGCGGTTCGTCATGCGCGAGGCGAGCCATGCGCCCAGCGGTGCCCCGAAGGCGACCACGGGCACGGAGGCAAGCCAGAAGCCCAGGACGTCGTAGCGCAGGGGGCTGAGCGGGGGAAGTCCCTGGCCGTATCCCGCGCACAGGGGAGCGGCGCCCTCGGGCTGACCAGGACACGGCACGGCTCCTACCGGTTGGCCGCCCACGGTGACGACCTGGCCCACGTCATTCAGCCCCGTGAGCAGCTGTCCGCCGAGGAGGCCCATGAGGATGAACGCGATGATGCAGGTGCTGGCCATCGCGATGACGCTCGTCGGCACTCCGATGCGCGGGATGAGGCCGATGAAGATGATGAGGACGATGTACAGGAAGATGTTGGTGCCCGAGCCGACGAGCGAGGACACCACCCCTCCGAGGAACCCGAAGACGATGAGGACGCTGATGAGGCGCCATCCGTAGGAGGTCACTCGGGTGATCTGCTCGAGCAGTTGCTGCCGGTAGTTGAGCCAGACGACGGCGGCCGCGCCGAAGACGACGAGCGTGAAGGTCATCCGGACGTAGGGCGGGGGCAGGATGGACGGCCAGAAGGGAAGCGCCCGGTCGGTCAGCGGCCCGTAGAGACCGAAGAGCAGTCCGACGATCGCGGAGGGGATCGCGATGGCCAGGGCTCGCCACTCCACCTGTCGCCGGTTGATGATGATCGACAGCGCTGCGCATGTCATCCCGATGGCCGGCATGCTCAGGGAGAAGGTCCGAGCGACGTCGGGCGGCACCCCGAGCACCTTGGTGTAGACGGGGAAGGAGATGGTGCCTCCGCCGAGCGGTGTGGAACTGCCGATGATGCTCCCGATCGCCGCGATGATCGGCGCGAACCAGTTGTCGAGGATGCGGCCCCACTGCCCGGTGAGCGTCACGGCAATCACCCACACGATGAGGACGGCGAAGGAGATGGCGAGCGCCTGTCGACTTCGCCTCTTGGCTGTGGCGGCACGGCTGCGCTGCGCGGACCCGATGATCGATTCGATGTCGGCGGCGGGGTCCTTCGTGCTCACCCGATCCGCCCACCGGTGTAGCGCCAGCGAATGAAGACCACGCGCATCGGCCCACTCGCGAAGAGCCAGATGAGGATCCACATGGTGGTGAACTGGATGAGGAAGGCGATGGTGTCCACCTGCAGCCCGAGGAGGTGTGCGAGGAGAACCACGCCGAGGTAGGTCGTGATGCCCTCGGGGATGCCGGTCAGCAGGCCGAAGAGGGTGGGCCAGTCCTTCTCCCAGCGGTACTGCTGGAGCGCGATGTACAGCGCATCCCAGCCGATCCCGACCACGGCCACCACGACGATGCCGAGGAAGAGGACCTGGTACACGTCCGTGAGGGATGCGCCGTCGGGCCGTGGCAGCAACCAGCCGATGAGCAGGGTCCACGGGACGCCGATGACAGCGAGGAGGAACAGCCGCGTCTGGATGCGTCCGGCGAGCACGGGCGTCATGACGGGCTCCCGCCGCTCTGCGGGTACTCGTCGGCGTAGATGCCCCAGGCGGTGCCGTCCCAGTAGCGCTGACGGCCATCGGCTTGGGCGTACCAGCCCGCTGCGGCACTCGCGGGAGCCACTGCGGGAGCTGGCTGCGCGGCGGGAGCTGGCGCTGGCGCGGCGGGGGCGGGCTGCGCCGCGGGCAGTGCGGGCTCGCGGACGGTCGGGGGGCGGTTGCGCGCCCAGCGCCACCACTCCGCGATCGATCGCCCGCTTCCGATCCGGTAGGCGAAGCCCTGGGCTGCGAGGTCGTCGGCGATCTCGAGGGCGGTGTACTGCAGTCCGAGGAAGGAGTCGTTGGCCGCGAAGTAGCCGCCGAGCGCGGGAGAGCCGGACGCGTAGACGCGGCCGGATCCGGATCGCACGCCACGGACCTCGAAGGTTCGCTCGACGTCGAGTCGGCCCTTGGGGTTGCGCGTCGCACCGCCGAACTCGAGGAGATCCGACAGGACTCGGTGCTCGGTGACGTCGGACTCGAGTCCGGTGGCGTCGATGATGAACTCGGAGGGGATGGGGTACAGGCCGCCATCGGCATGCTTCAGGTGCGTGACCAGGCTTCGGCCGTCGTCGGAGGGGACGACGCTGTCGACGGTGCCGATGACCTGGCTGTACCAGCCGCCAGCGATGCCGCGCTGCAACTGGTCCACCCAGACGCGTCGGTACGGGGTGTTCGTCCCGCCGATCGAGTCGATGAAGCGCGCTCGGTCCTCGCCTTCGAGGGTGCGCAGGTGGTCCCGGTGCTGGCCGCCCCACGCCGACTTCGTGAAGTTGAAGCCCTGATACGCGAAGCCGAGGGAGCCGGGGCGTCGGAACTTCGGATCCGTGCCCTGGGGTGACCCGACGTAGTTACGGAAGACATGGATGACCGTGGTCTGCGCCCCGTGCTTCTCGCGGTCGTCGAGTAGCCGCTGCAGGATGCGCGACGCGACGATGCCGCTGCCGCGGACCACGACGGTCACGGGTCGGCGCTTCGCCTCGTCGTACACGTGCTCGTGGGGCTCGTAGGCATTCACGACCCGCTGATAGTCGTCGTACTTCTCGCGGTATTCCTGGAGGTCATCGAGGACGCGCACCGCGGAGTAGCCGACGGACAGGTGGACGTAGTGCGCGCGGTAGGCGACACGAGGCGGAGACCCTGGTTCGGAGGGAGTGTGCACCACGAAGTAGCCGCCGCCGTCGCGCCGCCGCACGGTGCGCACGTAGCCGCGGGCCACCATGGAGTCCCAGCTGATTCGCTCAATCTCCCTGTCGACCGAGCGGTACACCTGCCCGGCCCGTGGGGTGAACCACTCGGAGAGGACCGGCTCGGTGAGCACACGCCACAGTTGGGCCAGGCTCTTGTCGTCCCAGGCCTCGCGGAGGGCGTAGCTCGGGAATCCCCAGATGTTGTCCATGACCGATGCCGCGTCGGAGCGGATGCGCTCGTGATCGGGGATCTGGGAATTGGTGGCGAGGTACCGGTAGGTGTCGTAGGGCCGCTGCAGGTCCGTGAGGATGCGGATGCGCGCCGGGGAGACGCCGGCGATGCGGAGGGTGTCGACCAGGGCGAGGGACCCCATGCCGCCACCCACGGTGACGAGGGGAGCATCGACGATGGGGATGCCGAGGGACTGGAGCATCGCGTCGCTCCAGACAGCCGAGCCGAGGAGTTCGTCGGTCAGTTCACCGCTGCCCTGGGCGGCCGCGATCGCCGCGCCACCCACGATCGTGAGGTCCGCGCCCTCGCCCATGTGCCCTCCGCCAGCACGCTGACCGCGGAGGAGAAGGCCGCGGTCACGGCGAGTGTAGGTACGGCCTACTCGGGCCCACGGCGGTTCGGCGCGCGGTGAGGCGGCGTTATCGGACCCCCGACTCCACGCCTTCCACGCCGAGGACCCCATGCTTGGGGCCCTGCGGCAGGCGCCCGAGGCCGCGGCGGTAGAGCACCAGCAGCACGACGCCGATGAGCGGCTGGAGGATGTCGCTCGGGATGGCCCAGACGTTGTTGGGCGCGGTGTTGCCATCCGAGTAGTACGACATGACATGGCCGATGGCGTCGCCCCAGAAGGCAATGGCGATCGCGATGACCGCGGCGGTCATCCACCGATCGCGCATCCAGTACGACCCGATCGCGAGCACGACGAGCACGAGGTCGCCGAAGCCGACCTCCCACTGGAACATGCTCTGCGCGTAGCCGATGGACTCGGCGATCTGCCCCGACGTCGGACCGAGGTGACCCGCGACGCCGATGAGCCCCCATGCGCCGAACCAGACGAGGTTCCACAGCAGGGCGATCTCGACGAAGCGCGCTCCTGTCCGGCGCGATGGATGGCGATCGACCAGGAAGTTGATGGCGACGCCGAGGATGAAGATGACCCAGGGTGTGATGAAGAAAGCCATGCTGCCTCCGATGCATGACGGCGATGGCCCCGAGGCAAGCAGACGGCCCGGGAATAGTCACGGCTATCCGGGGGCGAGTCGTGCCGTGGGGCACGATGTGGCTATGGATTCCCATCTCGTGCGGTTGACGACCGGGGGCCGGCTCACGACTGACCTCACCGTGTCCGCGGCTGACTTCTGCCGCGGCAGGGGCGACGGCCTCCTGCAGGTCTTCGTGCCCCACGCCACTGCGGGGGTGGCCATCTTCGAGACGGGTGCGGGATCGGAGGCGGACCTCGAGATGTCGCTCGAGTCGCTCCTTCCTCGCGATGCGGCGTACCTGCATCGCCACGGCTCACCCGGGCACGGCCGGGATCACGTCCTCCCTGCGCTGATCTCGCCGAGCATCACCGTGCCGGTGATCGACGGACGCATGCAGTTGGGCACATGGCAGAGCATCGTCTTCGTCGATCCGAATGCCGACAACCCGCAACGCGAGGTACGACTGTCGTTCCTGTCCGGGTAGCGCCTGCTACCAGTCGACGCGACGCAGTTCGAAGCCGCTGCCGTCACCGGGGATGACCGCCTGCTCGCTCACGCGGCGCCAGGTCGCATCGGCCTTGCCTCCGGGCGCTGCGTCCGCGGGCACGGGGGCGATCGAGAAGGGGAAGTCGTAGTTGACGATGGCATAGCCGACCGCCGCGGTGCCGGAGAAGGATCCGTCGGCCTGCTCGGTGAAGGTGAAGGACGTGAGCAGGCCGTCCCCGGTGCGCGGATCGCGGCGCGACTGAGCTGACAGCAGGTTGCCGTGGCCGTACGCCACCCACATGTCCCCGACCTTCGTCACCGGCTGGACGACGTGGGCGTGGTGACCGAGGACCAGGTCGACCAGCCCGGAGTCGGCGAGCTCCTGGACGACGGCGCGCTGGCTCTCGGTCGGTGGCGCGATTCCCTCGACTCCGAAGTGCAGGCCCGCCACGACCAGCCGAGCTCCCGCATCCCGGGCGCGCTGGGCCGCCGCCGTGATGGCACCGGGCTCGATGAGGTTGCAGCACCAGTCGTGGGGACGGGGGATGCCGTTGAAGCCGTAGGTGAAGGACAGGAGGGCGACCGGAACGCCTTTGACATCGATCATCGTGACCTCGACCGACTCCTCCTGCGAGGCCGCGGACCCGGCGTGGGCCAGCCCGACCGAGCGCAGCGCCTCGATCGTGCTCACCACGCCGTCCATCCCCTGGTCGAGGGTGTGGTTGCTGGCCGTCGTGCACGCATCGAAGCCCATGGTCGCGACCGCGTCGGCGATCTGAGGCGGCCCGTTGGGCAGGTCGGGCCATGCGGCCCAGGGACCCTCACGTGACCCCAGCGGATACTCCATGTGGCACACCGCCAGATCGGCCGACTCGACGAGCGGCGTGATGCCCTCGAGCTGCGGAAGGAAGTCCGGTGATCCCCCGCCATCGGAGATCGCCTGCGCGATGATCTCCCTGTGCAGCAAGATGTCGCCGACTCCGGCGATCGTGATGGTGCGCCGCTCGTCCTCCGGGACGAACACCGCGGGCGCGACCTCGGCTGACACGTCGTCGACGGATTCGGCATCGTCCGCTGACGGCGTCTCGTCGTCGATCACCTGCGTGTCGGTGCCCGCATCGCGCGTGCGATCCCTGGCCGCGTCGCGGTCGATCGCTGACGGCGTGATGGTGGGTGTGCTCGCTGCGGCGGGCGTCGAACCGCCGAGGAAGGGCGGGTTCCAGCCGACCACGAGGCCGGTGAGCAGGCTCAGGGCTCCGAGTGCGGCGAGGTCACGTCGGCGCGGCATCGACCAGCCCGGCGCCGCGTGCCGCCCACCGGTCCCCGCGTCCGCACGGTCAGCAGCCAATGCCGCATCCGCACCCGGGCTCGGCCTTCCCCGGGGCGCCGCATGCCGACCCATGACTCAGAAGTATCGGCAGTCACACGCGCCACACGCGGTAGACACGCGGTGGGGGATCGAATTGATGGGGGACCATCACTAGTCTGGGGCCCCCATCGCCACCCGGAGGATCCATGGCCACGCGTCGTCGCGTCACCATCACCGCGCTGTCCGCGCTCGCTCTCGGTGCGGCCGTCCTGGCGCCGATGCCGGCGAGTGCCGGGGACGCGGGCACCATCGTCATCGCCCTCGAGGCACCCCTCACCGGGAGTCAGTCGGCCAACGGCCAGGACATGCTGCGCGGTGCTCAACTCGCGGCCATCGAGATCAATGCGCGCGGAGGCGTGCTCGGCCGCACCGTCAAGATCGTCGGCATCGATGACAAGGCCGATCCAGCGCTCGGGCCGCAGGCGGTGCAAGAGGCGAAGGCGGCTGGCGCTGTTGCCGTCATCGGTCCTTACAACTCATCCGTCGGCCTCGCCAATCTCAGCCTCTACGAGCAGGCGAAGATCGTGCCGCTGCGCATGACGTCGGACAATCGCACGGAGGGATTCGGCGGCACCGTGCAGCCGATGAACTCGCAGATCTCGCCCGTGGAGGTCGACTACATCAGCGGCCTGGGGGTCGACTCCGTCGCCATGCTCGTCGATCCCTCGGCGTACACGAAGAACATCGCATCCAAGACCGCCAAGGGCCTGACGAAGGCCGGTGTCAAGGTCACTCAGATCATCATCCCGGCGGGTGCCAGCGACTACTCCGATCAGGTGGATGAGGCACTGTCCACCGGCCCTGACATGGTCTACTCAGCCACCTACTACCCCGAGGGTGTGCTCATCGCCGAGGAGTTGGCCAAGGCGGACACGAGCGCGACCTGCTTCATGAACCTCGCCAACGTCGATGCGGCGTTCGTCGAGGAGGCCGGAATCGCGACATCGCGCACCTGCACATTCAGCGGGGTCCCGGCGGCCGCGCAGCTTCCGTACGCCGGACGCTACGTCGCGGCATACAAGGCGGAGTTCGGTGTGCAGCCCGACGTGTGGGGCGCTTTCACCTACGACTCGGCATGGGTCCTCTTCCGCGCCATGTCCGCTGCGGGCAGCACGAAGTACTCGCCCGTCCTAGACCAGGTGCTTCACACGCGCGGCCTCAACGGCGCCACCGGCACTATCGACATCCGGTCGAAGTCCGGGAACCGCAAGGACGCGCCGATGTACATCCTCGAGGTCAATCGCAAGGGCGAGTTCGTCATCGTCGACTGGTAGGGCTAGCGACGGTAGTCGCGCTCGATGTGCAGACGGTTGTGGGCAAGATAGGCCGGGGCCTTCCAGGTGACCTTGACGCGGGTGAAGTCCTCGCTCGTGACGATCCAGGTTGCACCCCTGTGGCGCACGAGGCGATAGCCATCCGAAGGTCCCTGGACCTTCACCTCGACGCGCTCCCCATTGACGCGGCACCCTTGCGGTACGAGCAGTGTCCTGCCGCGCTCCTTGATGCGCTTCGGCGCCAGGCCAGCGCAGTCCTCGCGCAGAGCGGGCAGGCGCTCACGCGCCAGTAGCCGGATCTCGCTGCCCCCGGCCGTGAAGCGAACGCCGAGCACCCAGGGCCTGATGTAGTCCGCGCCGACGACAACGGCGGTGCCGGCAAGCCCGATGATCCCCGCCTCTGGTCGCGTCGTCTGCTCGGGCGTGATGACGATGACCTGATCAAGCGGTGCCGGTGACGCGGTGGGCGTGAGCACGAAGGCAGCTGCGCCCGCGGGACGGGGCGCGATGGTGGGTTTGGCGGACGGCGTGGGCCACAGGCCTGTCCCGAAGTCGTAGCCGAGCGCCGTGGCCGCCTGCGGGAAGAACGCCAGGTCGTTGAACGGCGTGCCACTGTCGAGCATGAGGGGACCCCGAGTGGATGCGCCCCCGGCGCTGACCGAGCCGGGCACGTAGATGCGGTTGCCACCCTCGAGCGCTCGATTGTCGAATTCGGCCACGCGTCGTGGCGCTGCCGCATCGATCGTCGGCTGGCCATTGAGCACGATCAGGCCGGTATCGGCGGTGTCGGTCGACATCGGCAGGGTGAACTCGAAGGTGTCGATGCCAAGGGCATTCATGGGGATGTCGAGCTTGGTGGAGACCGGATCCCACGTGTTGAGCCCCATGATCGCGAGGAAGGGCACGTTGCCGGTGTCCGCGATGAGGAACCTGATCTCTCGAGGCTCGAGTGCGCCGATGCTCACGGGTCCGCGCGCCACCCGGCCTACCGTGCACGCCGCGCCCCCGGCGTAACTGACGGCTGCCACCTCTCCGGTGAGCTCGATCCCGGTGTTGCCGGCGATCGCGCCGGAATTGATCACCATCCAGGATGATCCGGTGTCGAGGATGGTCTGGAACACCTGCGATCCGACCTGCACCGGCGCCGTCTGGTACGCACCCTCGTCGATCTGGGCCGTCGGCACCTGCACCTCGGTCCCCATGGGGACGTAGGGACCGCTCGGCGCCGGAGGCGCTGGCGGGTACTCCGGCACGGGTCCGCTCTCGGGGCAGGTGGTGAAGTCAGGATCCATCCGCGGGGTGACCGCCTGGGCAGTCGACCCCACCAGTGGAGTTGCCACGAGGGCCGCCGACATGATGAGTGCTGCAACTTGGCGCATCTCACGACCGTACGTGCCGTGCGAGGTGATCACAACCCTCGGCGTGCCGTCTCCGGGATGGCACCGACCGATATGGCAGGGTCGGATCTCCGATGAGCGCCCTCGCCCAGACCTCCGCGTCGCCGTATCTGCGCCGCTGGCAGATCCAGGCGCTGCAGGGCTATCTGGCGGCGAACCCGCGCGACTACCTCGTGACTGCCACGCCGGGATCCGGCAAGACGACCTTCGCCCTGACCCTCGCCGGACGCATGCTGGCGCAGCGCCTCGTGCAGCGCGTCATCGTCGTCGTGCCGACAGATCATCTGCGCGGTCAGTGGGCCGACGCGGCTTCCCGGCTCGGCCTGTGGCTCGACCCGGACCTGCCCAACTCCGTCGGACCGGTGCGCGAGGGCACGCAGGGCTATGTCGCGACGTACGCGCAGGTGGCGGCCAAGCCGATCCTGCACCGCAATCGGGCCGAGGCCCGGCCGAGCCTGGTGATCATGGACGAGGTGCACCACGCCGGCGACGGCCTCACCTGGGGCGATGGCCTGCGCGAGGCCTTCGACACCGCGAAGCGGCGACTGGGCCTGTCGGGCACGCCCTTCCGCACCAAGGCCGACGAGCGGATCCCCTTCGTCGCCTACGAGGAGGACGGCGACGAGGTGCGCTCGATCGCGGACTTCTCCTATTCCTACGGTGACGCGCTCGCCGACGGGGTGGTGCGTCCGGTCGTGTTCGCGGCGTACACCGGCACCTCGCGCTGGCTCAACGATGCGGGCGACGCCTTCGCCGCGATGCTGGGCAGCGGTACCAGGAAGGACGAGGACAAGGCGTGGCGCACCGCGCTATCGCCGACCGGGCGGTGGGTGCCTCACGTCATCGCCGCGGTCGATGAACGAGTGCGGGCGCAGCGCGCTGCCGGGATCGAGGATGCTGCGGGGATCATCCTCGCCAATGACCAGCAGACCGCTCGCGCGTACGCCGCCATCGCCGAGCGCGTGACCGGCGAGGCTCCCGCCGTGGTGCTGTCGGAGGACTCCGATGCCTCGCAACGACTGTCTGCCTTCACTCACGGGCGCACGCGCCTGGTCGTGTGCGTCCGCATGATCAGCGAGGGCGTCGATATCCCG
>JALQSY010000299.1 GCA_023264215.1 Candidatus Nanopelagicales bacterium | reverse complement strand
CGGGCTACCTCTGATACCGCAAACCCTTCTCCCCTGCCAATTGCGCCTGGGCTGACTACAACTGGCCCAAGTACAAGCAGGACATCGAGGTCTTCGACAAGAACGGCGAAAGACTCGCGAGGGACTGGCACGGCGTAACGGTCAAGTGCACCGGGTAACCCCTGCGCACGGGCGGGGGACTGGCGTGGTTCAGCCTCGGCCGGGCTCGTAGGTGATCCGGAAGTACTTGTAGCCACCGCCACCGGGGATGATGAGGCGGTAGAGGTAGGTCCCCTCAGCCCACGCTCCTGACGCCGTGTACGGCTGGAAGGCCAGGCGGTACGTGCCGTTGCAGTTGTTGACCCGCGCCGAGTCCGACGCCCTGAACCGGCCGTTGGTGAACCGGTACTGCAGCCTGATCTGCTGCCCCCGGATCGCTCCGCGCGAGCAACTTGCCGTCACGACCAGCCGCGGGAGCTGCGACGCGTTGCCGTAGATGGCCTCGGAGAAGGTGCGTTTGGTGCTCGTGCCCCCATCGCTCCATGCCCACGTGTATCCCGATCGCGGTGTCACCGAGACGTCGGCCTGAGCTGACTGCGCCGTCACCCCGAGGCTGATCGCGAGACCGACAGTCGTCGCCAGTGCACCCACCATCTTGAGCAATCCCCGCATCGGGCACCTCCTCGAGCCGCCATCGGCTCCTTGTTCCCTAGGTATAGCGGCGGGCCCTGTGGCCACGCATCCCCCCGCGCACGCCGTGAGAGTGCGTTATCGCGACGACGATCGGCCTGCCTCCCCGTCGACGCGACACATGTATCAGCCTGATATATGCTTCCGATATGTCGATCAAGACCGACGTCCTGGATCACACGGTTCTCGGAGTCCTCGCCGACGGGCCCCTCCACGGCTACGAACTGCGGAAGCGGCTAACGGCGATCCTCGGGCCGTTCCGCGCCCTGTCCTTCGGTTCCCTCTACCCGTGCCTGCACCGGCTGACCGCTCAGGGCCTGGTCGAGCAGGTGGACGCCGTCGACCGCGCCGAGGTCGCCCCGATGGCCTCGCGGCGCTCGCGCATCGTCTACGCGCTGACGGCCGCGGGCAAGGAGGCCTTCGCCGTCTGGGTGGCCGACTCCGGTCCGGACACCTGGGAGGACGAGGCCTTCGCCGCTCGGATGGCGTTCTTCTCGCGCACGGACGCCGCTGTGCGCCTGCGGATCCTGGAGGGTCGGCGAGCCCGCATGGAGGAGCGCATGCGCACGCTCGAGAAGGCCCTGCAGCGCACGAACGAGCACATGGACCTCTACGCCGAGCGTCTCCAGCAGCACGGCGTAGAGAGGGCCGCGAGCGAGGTCACCTGGCTCGAGGAGCTCATCGACATGGAACGCACGGCACGGTTGCGGCGTCGCGCGACGAAGCGAAGCCGCACGGTCAAGGAGAGGAAAGCACGATGAACGAGCACGGCATTCGAGTAGCCATCGTGGGTGTGGGCAACTGCGCCTCGTCGCTGGTGCAGGGAGTCGAGTACTACCGGGATGCGGACCCCCACCAGCGTGTGCCGGGCCTGATGCACGTGCAGTTCGGCGAGTACCACGTCGGAGATGTGTCGTTCGTGGCTGCATTCGACGTCGATGCCAAGAAGGTCGGCACGGACCTCTCCGAGGCCATCGTCGCCTCCGAGAACAACACCATGAAGATCTGCGACGTGCCGCCCACCGGGGTCATCGTGCAGCGCGGCCCCACGCTCGACGGACTGGGCAAGTACTACCGAGAGACCATCGATGAGTCCGATGCGGCTCCTGTCGACGTCGTCGCAAGCCTGCGCGAGCAACGCGTCGATGTCGTCGTGTGCTACCTGCCGGTCGGGTCGGAGCAGGCCGCTCGCTTCTACGCGCAGTGCGCCATCGATGCAGGCTGTGCCTTCGTCAACGCCCTGCCCGTGTTCATCGCGAGCGATCCCGAGTGGGCCGCCAGGTTCGAGGAAGCGGGGCTGCCCATCGTGGGTGACGACATCAAGAGCCAGGTGGGCGCGACCATCACCCACCGCGTGATGACCAAGCTCTTCGAGGACCGCGGTGTCATCCTCGACCGCACCTACCAGCTCAATGTCGGCGGCAACATGGACT
>JALQSY010000298.1 GCA_023264215.1 Candidatus Nanopelagicales bacterium | reverse complement strand
AGTGCATCCGCATCTTCCCGCTGATGTGGGCCAGGACCTTGTGACCGTTGTCCAGTTCCACGCGGAACATCGCATTGGGCAAGGATTCGGTGATCGTGCCCTCGAGCTCGATCGCGCCGTCCTTCTTTGCCATGCCCTCTGCTCTCCTCCGATCGGTCTCCTCGCACGCGTGCAGGCTCCGCTCCAGCGGAGGGGGTGCAGACGAACGGGAAGCCCGATGATCAGCCCATCAAGTGTACGCGCGGGCCCTCCTTCGACCTAATCGGGGTCCCCGGCACCCCGATCTCCGCATTTCGGACACCTCGTGGCGTTGAGTAGCGGCCTGTCGCAGACGCCTACGGGGGCGCCGACCGCCCGGCGCAGCCCCGACCGCTCGGCGCAGCCCTGCCCCGCTCGGCGCAGCCAGCCCCGCTCGGCGCAGCCCCGCCCCGCCCCGCCCGGCGCAGCCAGCCCCGCCCCGCTCGGCGCAGCCCTGCCCCGCTCGAGGACGCGAAGTCGTCGTTTAGAGCCGCCAAAGCGGACATACCGACCGCCTAAACGACGACTTCGTGTCCTCGAGCATCAGTGGGGTGGCCGGGCGGGTATCGGGACCGGTCCTGAATTCGCGGCTCAGGGCGAGTTCTCCTCACACTCAGCCGCGAATTGCGCCGCCGATCGACGAACGGCCGCTACAGGCGGACGTCGTCGAGCGCCGTGAGGACCCAGGGCCCTTCGTCGGTGATCGCCACGGTGTGCTCCCAGTGGCTGGCGTGCGAGCCGTCGCTGGCGACCACGGTCCACTCGTCATCGAGGACCTCGACCGTCGGATCGCCCAGGATGACCATCGGCTCGACCGCGAGAGCCATGCCGGGCACGAGTCGGGGACCCTTGCCCGGCCTGCCGTAGTTGGGCACGGCGGGCTCCATGTGCATGCTCGAGCCGATGCCATGCCCGACGTACTCCTCGACGATCCCGTAGGCATCCCCGCTCGCCCTGATGCTCGCCTCGACGGCATGGCCGATATCCGAGAGGCGATTGCCCGCACGCGCCGCCGACAGCCCCGCCCACAGGGCATCCTGCGTCACCCGGGACAGTTCGCGCAGATCCGGGGCGACGTCACCGACGAGGACGGTGATGGCCGCATCCCCGTGCCAGCCCTCGACGATCGCTCCGCAGTCGATGGAGACCACGTCGCCGTCGACAAGTACGCGCGAACCCGGGATGCCGTGGACGACCTCGTGGTTGACCGAGACGCAGATGTGCGCCGGGAAGCCGTGGTAGCCCAGGAAGGACGGGGTAGCTCCCTCGTCCCTGATCGACTGCGCGGCGCAGTCATCGAGGGCAGCGGTGGTCACGCCGGCGACCGTCATGTCGGCGACGCGCTGGAGGGTCTTGGCCACGACCAGCCCCGCAGCGCGCATGACCTGGAGTTGATCGGCGGACTTGATCTCGATCCGGTCGCGCGAGCGGAACATCGTCAGCCGCGCAGCGCGGTGAGGATGCGCTCGGAGACCTCCGGCACCTCGCCCATTCCATCGACCTCGAGGAGGATCCCGCGCTCGCTGTAGACCGCGACCAGCGGCGCAGTCTGCTCGAAGTAGACCTCGAGGCGCCGACGGATCACCTCGGCGGTGTCGTCAGCCCGTCCCTGGTCCTGGGCCCGCTTGAGCAGCCGCGAAACCACCTCGTCGGTGTCGACGGTCAACTCGACCACACGATCAAGTCGCAGGCCGTCGGCCTCGAGCATCATGTCGAGCTCGGTGACCTGCTCCAGGGTGCGCGGGTAGCCGTCGAGGAGGAAGCCCGGCGTGCAGTCGTCGTGCGAGATGCGATCTCGGACCATCGCGTTGGTGATGGAGTCCGGGACATACTCGCCGGCATCCATGTAGCGCTGAGCCTCTTCGCCGAGCGGCGTTCCGGCGCTGACATTGGCGCGGAAGATGTCGCCGGTCGAAATGTGGGGCACCCCCAGGGCGCCGGCGATGAAGACGGCCTGGGTCCCCTTGCCCGCCCCCGGGGGTCCCATGATGAGCAGCCTCATCAGCGCAGGAAGCCTTCGTAGTTGCGCTGCTGGAGCTGGGAGTCAATCTGCTTGACCGTATCGAGACCGACGCCCACCACGATGAGCAGGCTGATGCCGCCGA
>JALQSY010000297.1 GCA_023264215.1 Candidatus Nanopelagicales bacterium | reverse complement strand
TGGACTGGATCTGCACATCGAAGGTCTCCAGCGCATGGGGGCTCACGTGGTCAACGAGCATGGCTACCTGATCGCCACATCGACGCGACTTCGAGGTGCGGATATCTGGCTGGACTTTCCCAGCGTCGGAGCCACCGAAACGCTGGTCATGGCGGCGGTCTTGGCGGACGGGCACACCACCATCGACAACGCGGCGCGCGAACCGGAGATCGTCGACATCTGCACCATGCTCATTGCAATGGGCGCGGTGATCGACGGTGTCGGCTCGTCGACCCTCGAGGTGCAGGGGGTCGCGGCGCTGAGCCCGGTCGAGCACGCCACCGTGCCCGATCGCATCGTCTCGGGCACGTGGGCGGTGGCGGCAGCGATGACCCGCGGTGACATCACGGTGCGCAATGCCCACGCGGCTCACCTGGACATCGCCCTGGACAAGCTCGCCACCGCTGGGGCCACGGTGAGCGTGCTCGACGACGGCTTCCGGGTGACGATGGACCGTCGTCCGGACTCGGTCGACATCGTCACGCTGCCCTACCCGGGCTTCCCGACCGACCTCCAGCCGCAGTTCATCGCGCTCAACGCCATCGCCGACGGCGCGGCCCTGGTCACGGAGAATCTGTTCGAGGCGCGATTCCGCTTCGTCCACGAGCTCGTCCGGCTGGGCGCCGACGTGCAGACCGAGGGTCATCACGCGCTCGTACGCGGCAAGGAGCAGCTCAGCGGCGCTCCCGTGGAGGCCACGGACATCCGAGCAGGGGCAGGGCTCGTTCTCGCCGGCCTCGTCGCTGACGGCGAGACCACGGTGCACGAGGTGCATCACATCGACCGCGGATACGCGGGATTCGTGGCGGATCTGCAGCGCCTCGGTGCCGACATCACACGCGTGGTGAATTAGTCCGCGTACCCGGGCAGGTCACGCCACCTCGACGACGAGCACCCCCTCTGCAAGTGAAGATGTCACCGTTTCGGCAGCCGAAGTGGTGACACATCGCCCCCGGAGCGACCACTTCGGTGACATCTGTAAGTCGGTCACCTCCAGGGCGGCGGGTTGGCCAAGTCCGCGGCGTACACCCGCGTGGGCGGCTAGCGAGTTCGTCGGCTAGCGAGTTCGTCGGCTAGCGGGCGTCGAGCTGGGCGCGGGCGCGGGTCTCGTCGCCGGGCCACACCATGACGCGCGGCCCGTCGAGGGTCTGCGCGAGGGTTGCCTTGATGCCCGCATCCTCGAGCGAGCGCCGAATCATCTCCCCCTCGATGTACGACGGGGGAGTGGCCACGGGGATGAGCAGGCCGTAGTCGTCGGCTTGACCCGGTCGCGGGGGAGCGGCGACCACCGAGACACCGCGGCGGAAGGCCCAGCGCAGGAGCAGGATCATGATGCCGAGGAAGACGAAGGCCATGAGCGGCCCGACGGCGTAGGAGTAGCTGGTGCCCACGAGCCCATGGTGGGGCACCCGGATCGACCTCGCCACCTCGGTGCCGGCCCGCGCCGGATCGACAGTGCCACCTCGGTGCCAGCCCGCGTCGGCCCGGCATTGCCCCCGAGGTGCCGGGCAGGAGTCATCTTGCGCCAGCGAAAGCACGGAACTCGGGGCACAGATGCGTGGATTGGCTGGCGGAAGATGCAGGATGGGGCACCGGGCGCGACCTCGCCACCGCGGGTTACCCGCGAGTAGGCTGCGGCCATGAGTAGGGATGGCCAGCGCGATCGCCCCTGGATCATGCGGACCTACGCGGGGCACTCCTCTCCGGCCGAGTCCAACGCGCTCTATCGGCGCAATCTGGCCAAGGGACAGACCGGGCTCTCCGTCGCCTTCGACCTGCCCACCCAGCTCGGGCTGGATTCCGACGACCCGCTCTGCCAGGGCGAGGTCGGGCGCACCGGCGTGGCCATCGACACGATCGACGACATGCGGACCGCCTTCGACGAGATCCCGCTCGACGAGGTCTCGACCTCGATGACGATCAACGCCCCGGCCGCCGTGCTGCTGATGCTCTACGACCTGGTCGCCGAGGAGCAGGGCGTCCCCAGCGAGAAGCTGCGCGGCACCGTCCAGAACGACGTGCTCAAGGAGTACATCGCCCGCGGCAACTACATCTACCCGCCCGAGCCCACGATGCGGCTCACCACC
>JALQSY010000296.1 GCA_023264215.1 Candidatus Nanopelagicales bacterium | reverse complement strand
GGGTTGTAGGCGGAGGCCTTGGCGGTGGCGAAGGCGGTCGCGTAGCCGCCGACGATCGCGCCTGATGCGACGATGACGCGCGCGGTTGTGCCCGGACGCGTGCCGGGGATCGAGGCGATCGCCTCGAGGGAAGCCCAGGTGGTGGCGGTCAGCTCGTAGTGGATGGCCGCGGTGACCCCGGTCGCGATGGCCTGGTCGACGGGGGACCGCGGGAGCAGTCCCCTCGACAGCGAGCCGGCCACGCTCCAGGCAGCCCCGATGACCCCCGCCTGGGCGGCGGTGTCGGTGGACCAGCGGGAGATCCACTCGGGGCGCTTGAGGGCCATAGGTGGAGCGTAGTCCGAGCCGAGGGGCGACCCGGCAGGATTACGCCATGGCCGTGAGAGAGCAGCCCTGGTGGGTCCGCGTCCGCGGTACGCGGGCGATCACCTGGCAGTCCGTGGTCGGCGGCAACGCCCTCATCTCGGTGGCGATCATCGCGACCGGCGGCACGCTCGGCGGATACTCCCTCGGCCTGAACCCGCTGGATCCCGCCGTCCTGGTCAGGTCCTTGTCCGCGGTGGTGGTCGCGGGCCTGGTGTCGGCGCTATGGGCGCTTGTCGGCTTCAGGGTGCTCATGCCGCACCGGGGCACGCATCCGGTCGGGTGGGCGCCCTTCCTGCTCTATTACGGGGTCAACGGCGCGATCTACTTCGGCGCTGTCCAGTGGCTGGATGCGACAGCGGCGACACCGTCGGGGATCGGCTGGCCCGCGCGACTCTTCAGTTCTGTTGCGCTCGCCATCGCCTGGGGCATCGCGATCAGCCTCCTGCTCGACAGTTCCGACCGCTTCCAGGGGCGTCGACGTGAACTGCTCGACGAGATGGTCACCGCTGAGGTCGAGCGGCTGCGCGAGTCAGCCGAGGCGGTGCGCCTGCGTGAGGCGCTGGGCGCCTCTGTCGACGAGTTGCTGGTCTCGACCCGCGAGCGCCTCGAGACGGTGCAGATCAGCGCGGCGGCCGATGTGGTGCGCCATGCGGCCTCGGACCTCGTGCGTCCACTGAGCCACCAACTGCGTGAGCAAGCGAGCGAGACCTACCCCGCTCCTCGCCTAGGCGGCGTCCTGCGCCAGTGGTGGGAGCACCCGCGGATGCCTCCGCTCGCGACAGCACTCCTGGTCTCGACCCAGACGACCGCCGAGTCGGTGCGCAACTTCGGCGGGGCCCTCGGGCCGCTCGCCAGTATCGGCTACGTCGTCGCCCTCTACCTCTTCCTGCTGGCTGTGGATCGTGTGGGTCGGCGCTGGCCGAGATGGGATCGCCTGGTGTACGCCGTCGGCGTGGTGGGCGCGCTCGCGATGAACGTGTGGTTTGCCGAGGGCCTGTCGCCTCTGCCGATCAACACTGGCGATGTGCTCGCCAATGTCGGCACCTCGCTTGTCTACATCGCCGTCACGTCGATCTTCGATGCGACCCGCCAGGCACGCGAGGGACTGATCGAGGCCATGCAGCGCGACGTCGACTCCGAGGAACTGCGGGCTCGGGCGATGCAGCGTGAGATGGCCGAGGCCGTCGATGACCTGGCGCGCGCCCTGCACGGTCGAGTGCAGACCAGGCTCGTCGTGTGCGCCGCCGAACTGGAGCGAGCCGCGCGCGTCGGCGATCATGAGGCCGTCGCGCAGGCACTGAGCGAGGCGACCTCCGCGCTCGAGCAGGCGTCGCACCCCACGGCCGTGAGCCTGGACGAGGTGCTGCGGGGGTGGGCATCGCTGCTCGAGATCACCCTTGACGCGTCCGGGGCGCCGCCGGATGCGCTGCGTCGCGACGATGTCGTCGCCGTGGTCGAGGAGGGGCTCGCCAATGCCTACCGGCACGGGGATGCGACGGCGGTCCAGATCACGATCCAGTCCGGGCCCGACTCGCTTCGCGTCGAGATCGCCGATAACGGGGCCGGGCCGATGGGGGAGGCCGCGGGCCTGGGCAGCGACGTACTGGGTCAGCTGAGTCGCGGCCGGGCGACGCTGGAGCGCGCCTCGGGGCTGACCGTCCTGGTGGTCGATCTGCCTGCGCCATGACCGGTCGGTGATGACCGGTTGCCTTGTGACGCTCGCATGTGACACGTAGACCTATCGCTGGGGATCCGCATGCTCATCCGCATGGGATACGCAGTC
>JALQSY010000295.1 GCA_023264215.1 Candidatus Nanopelagicales bacterium | reverse complement strand
GACCGCCCTGGCGAGCGCGGCGTCACTGCCGTCGAGCAGGTCGGCATGGACATCGAGTCGTTCCTGCAGCACCTCGGTGTCCCGCGCGAGCCCCAGGCCCGAGGCCATCCAGCCGAGCTCGGACCGCAGGCGCGTCGCCCAGTCCTCGTCGAGCAGGGGCGCGAACACCTTCAGGCCGCTGCGCAGCCGACGGGCGCTGACGCGCATCTGGTGGACCGCGTCGGGCAGATCGCGCCGGAGCGCGAGATCGGCGAGCAGGAGCCGGCGCGCGTGATGCGCGAGGTAGGCCTGCACCACGTCCGCCGCGGGGTCCTGGTCGCCGGGCCAGGGCAGGTCGTCGATCTCGGCCGGTACGGCGGAGCGCGGGCCGAGCGCCGCCCCGGCCTTGCTCGTGGTGCCCGGCGACGCTCCGGCCGCCAGCAGGGCCTCGCCGACCGCCTGCAGCAGGGCGTCGTCGATGGATCCGTCGGGTCCGGGGATCGCCTCTGCTTCGATCTCGCGGAAGCTCTCGCCGCCGACGACGTCGACCCGATCGTCGACCACCTCGATGCGCGCGGCGCCGCCATCGTCGACGAGCAGGATCGGCGCCCGGTGCGTGCGCAGCCCGGCAACGTGCGTGACCTCGCCGCTGCGCACGAACGGCGTGACGAGCCGGAGCAGCTCCGCGGGCACCCCCTCGGACAGCGGCGCCCGGATCTCATCGCGCACGCCCTCGCCGTAGCCGCTCACGGGGAGTTTCAGGTGCCAGCCGGCATCGGGGCCGCCCTCGCGTCGGCGCAGGGTGATGCCCCAGCGGAACAGGCGCAGGTCCTCGGTGTCGTAGTAGTCGTTGCGCATGCTGAACGCCGGCTGGGACTGGGCGCGTGCGACGCCGGCGACGGCCGCGAGGTCCGGGAGTGCGAATCCGGCGGGGACCCGGAACTTGCGCTCGACCTCGCGGTGGGCGGTCGTCATGCGTTCCTCGGCGCGGGCCTCACACCAGGCGACCGCGGGTGCGGTGCACCTCGATGAGGGTCTCCTGCAGATCCCGCAGCGGCTCGCCGCCGGGTGCCTGGGTGCGACGCTTCCAGGAGCCGTCCGAGCGCAGGTCCCAGGCCGCCGTGCCCGGATCGAAGGCGAGGAGGAAGAGCGCGTTGACCTCCGCCACGTCCTCCGGGGCCTTGAGGCTGACCAGCGCCTCGACGCGGCGGTCGAGGTTGCGGTGCATGAGATCCGCCGATCCGATCCACACCTCGGTGTCGCCGGCATTGCAGAACTCGTAGGCGCGCGAGTGCTCCAGGAAGCGGCCGAGGATGCTGATGACCTCGATGTTGTCGCTCAGGCCCGGCACGCCGGGCCGCAGGGCGCAGATGCCGCGGACCCAGACCTTGACCGGTACGCCGGCCTGCGAGGCACGGTAGAGCGCGTCGATGATGCGCTCGTCGACGATCGCGTTGCACTTGAAGCGGATGCCCGAGGGCAGTCCGGCCCGCGCGTGCTCGATCTCGCGCTCGATGCGCTCGATGAGCCCGGTGCGGATCGAGTGGGGAGCGACGAGCAGGCGGTGGTAGTCGGTGTTCATCGAGTAGCCGGAGAGGACGTTGAACAGGTCCGAGACGTCCTCGCCCACCTGGTCGTCGCAGGTGAACAGGCCGAAGTCCTCGTAGAGGCGAGCGGTCTTGGGGTGGTAGTTGCCGGTGCCCAGATGGCAGTAGCGGCGCAGCCGATCGCCGTCGTCGCGGACCACCATCGACAGCTTGCAGTGGGTCTTGAGGCCGACGAGGCCGTAGACGACGTGGACGCCGGCCTCCTCGAGCTTCTTGCCCCAGTCGATGTTGTTCTGCTCGTCGAAGCGGGCCTTGATCTCGACCAGCGCGAGGACCTGCTTGCCGTTGCGCGCGGCCTCGATCAGCGCCTGGACGATGGGTGAGTCGCCGCTCGTGCGGTAGAGGGTCTGCTTGATGGCGAGCACATTCGGGTCGACGGCCGCCTGCTCCAAGAACAGCTGCACGCTGGTCGAGAACGAGTCGTAGGGATGATGGACGAGGACGTCCTTCTCCTTGACCTCCGCGAGGATGTCCGGCGCCGACGCCGACTCCACCTCCGCGAGCTGCCGGCTCGTGCGCGGCACGAAGCTCGGCTGCTTGAGGTCGTCGCGATCCACGGCGTA
>JALQSY010000294.1 GCA_023264215.1 Candidatus Nanopelagicales bacterium | reverse complement strand
GGACGAGTCGAAGTAGGGCGCGCTCACCGGCTGCTTGGTCGCGTGTACGACCGTCATGTCGCGGTAGGGGCTGAGCTGCCAGAACGCGCCCTTGGCCGCATCGCCAGCAGAGGCGGTCGACTTCACGCGCTCCCACAGGTCGAGCAGGCCGAGTTGTCCCGACGGGATGGATGAGGAGATGCGCAGCCGCTCGGTGCGCCCTGGTGCGACACGCAGATCGATCGTCTGCCCCGAGACGGTGGCACCCGGTGTGCCGCCGGCGACATTGAGACCGATCGGCACGACGTCGGGCCAGGTCCCACCGAAGGACGCGCTCGTCTCCGTCGGCGTCCCGCCCGAGGTGGGCACACCGCGCACCAGAACTCCGGATGTCAGCGGATCGGGGTAGAAGGGGGTCGTGCCCTGGCTGGGGGATGTCCACGCGAAGCCGATGACGTCGCCGACCGCGGCGTAGCCGGTTGTCGACGGTCCATAGAACGCGGCATCGCGCGAGGCGATCTGGGAGTACTTCGCCGGGTCAGGCCGGCCCCCGGAGTCGAGCAGGCCGTGCTGCTCGACCAGCCACGGGCTCACTCGCACGGGCGTGAGCCAGCGCGTCTGCACGATCGCGGGATCCACCGCCGCGCCATTGCCCGCACTGCGCACCACCACGGTCTCCGGAGACTGCGACCAGGCGACGGTCTCCCCGGAGTAGGACTCGCCCTTGATGTCGCCGATCTCGACGATCTCGCCGCGAATGTCGCCGAGGTACGCGACGGGACTCATGACCGGCTCATGGCGCAGGTACGTGACCGATCGCCGTGCGGAAGCAGGTTCTGCGGCACCGAGGTCCTTGGCAACGCCGCCGAGATAGACGATGCGCAGGCGAAGGTCGTACACGGTGCCGAAGCGGAGCGTCGGCAGCTTCGCTCCCCCGGGCGGGGCGACATAGTCGATCGTCGCGCCGAAGCCCGGCGGCGGCGGGCTCAGCGGATTGATCGCCGCAGCCTCGCTGGCCTCGTCGATGGCCTTGCCGGGGCGTTCGATCGCCTGGCTCCAGCCGGTCCACACGCTCACGGCCTGCGCGTAGCGCTGCTCGACCCCGGATGACCCCGTCGCTCCCGCGCCTGCGGGCTCGGTCCAGCCCTCGTCGACGCCAAGATCGACCGTGCCCGCGCCGTAGGTGTCGGGATCAGGGCGCCACAGGCCGTTGCGCCAATTGAGGCTGAGCCATCCCGGCGCTCCCGCGGGCCGGACGTCCATGCGGTAGCCGACGATGATGTCGGCACCCTCGGCGATCTGGATCTTGCGTGCGGCGATGTCGAGGGACTGCGCGATATTCCACTGGCGGTCGAGATCACGGTGGATCCGCTCGGCCAGGCGCGGCGCCATGAGCGAGATGCCGGTGGTGCTGCGAGCCGGGAGCGTGAGCGGATGGTAGTCCTCGTTGCCCAGGCGCTCGGTGACCATGCGCTGATAGCCGGATGCGAGCACGGTGGTCGCGGCGATCTCGCTGCCCACCTCACTCGTGACCACCGGCCATGATCGCTCGCCGTCGACGATGTCGACGAATCCCGGATCGGTCGGTGGATTCGCGCTGTAGCGCGGAGCGAACTCCACTGCCCCGACGACGACGTCCGCACCCTGGGGCAGGTCGACGGCATTCGGACCGGGCACATAGAGGGGGTTGATGCGCAGCTCGTAATCCCCAGGAGCCAGCGGAGCGGGCGCCTGACTCTGCATGAACTTCAGGTCAGCCGGATCGAACTCGATGTCGATGATGAAGCCGAGTTTGCGCAGCAGCAGTGGGTGGCTGTCGAGGACCGAGAACTTCTCGTGGAACTCCCACTGGGGCCAGGGCACCCGGTAGGCAGGGTCGAACATCCCCGGCACGTTGGCTTCAGTGTCGAGGGGCTCGACGAACTGGCGCATCTGGACGATGGCGGTGGCGACACCTGCGCTGGTGGAGGTGTCCGGAGAACTGGTGTAGCCCCGCGATGCGAGTTCCTCGTCCTGCGCGCGCGCGATCTGCTCGTAGGTCGACGGATCGATGGTGAAGCCCTCGAGCGGCTTGCCCGGGCCCACGAGTGCACTGGTCGGCGGCTGGATGGCGCGCGAGGCGCCGAAGACCTGCTGCTGCAGCCGGTTGAGCGCGCTGTTGAGACCGGCGGT
>JALQSY010000293.1 GCA_023264215.1 Candidatus Nanopelagicales bacterium | reverse complement strand
GGGAGATGCGCCAGTCAGCGATCCGACTGTCGACGATTTCCAGAGCGGCCACCAGGCCTCGGGTGGCCTCCCACGCCTGGGCTGCCGTGCAGTGCGGTCCTGAGAGCGGTGCGTCGAGGACCACGCAGATCTCAGCCTCCATGCGTGGCGCGATGTAGCGGTCCGCCGGGACTTCGCCGCCGTTGGCGTAGACGGTCGAGCCCAGGACGGGCGCGTAGTCGGGCTGATCGACACCGAGCATTTCCTGCATGGGCTTGCTCGTGAGCCCGAGCTTGTAGCCGATGATCGAGTCGCCCTCGGCGAGGAGACCGGCAACCAGGCCCTGCTGTACGGCGTAGGCATCCTCGACGGTCATGTCGGGAAACGTCTCGGTGAGAGGGGGAATGGGCGCGCGATCCCGACGTGCTTGCAGGAGCGCCTGCGACATCGCGCTGATCTGGTCTGGGCTCGGTCTGGTCATGGGGTCACCTCTCCTGGGGCACGGCGGGGAGTCCTGGTGTCGCGGTAGCCGAGTCGGCGGCTCACCGCGAGCGCAGCCTCGACGGCAGGGCGGGCGAAGCGGCGAAGGGAGTCGCTGCCGAGTCGCTGCACCGGCCCCACGATCGACAGCGCCGCGATCACCGTGCCGCGGTCATTGCGGATGGGTGCCGCGATCGAGGCCGCGCCGAGCTCGGATTCGTTGACGTTCTCTGCCCAGCCCTGCTTGCGCACCTCGACCAGCGCGGAACGAAGGGCACGCGGATCCGTGATCGTGTAGGGGGTCTTGCGCTCGAGACGCCAGCCACGCAGGACGCTGTCGAGTTCATCGTCGGAGAGATACGCGAGAAGGAGTTTCCCCGTGCTCGTGCAGTGCGCGTCATTGCGGTGGCCGACTCGGCCGAATAGCCGAAGTGTCTGGGGACTCTCCCTGCGCTCGACGTAGACCACCTCTCGGCCGTCGAGCACTGCCACCTGCACCGTCTCGCGGGTGGCGTTGCGTAGTTGATCGATGACAGGGGAGCAGGCCTCGTGAAGGTCATTGTGGAGGGCCACGGAGGCGCCGAGCTCGTACATCGCGAGGCCGAGGCGGTAGGCGCCGGTGTCGGGATCCTGCTCGAGCAACTTCTCATCAGCCAGGGTGCTGAGGAGCCGATGCGCCGTGCTTTTGCCGATGCCCAGCCTGCGTGACAGTTCGGTGACACCGATGTCGCGGTCGCCGCGTCCGAACTCCTTGAGCAGGCGTGCCGCATTGCGCACACTCGACAGTGTCGAGTGCTGACGTCGTGGCGCGGTTTCGGTCATGCGCCTGCTCGCACGGCTTCGAGGAGCGCCTTGCGCACGTCCGCCGCCGACGCGTCCGGCGGCAACTCGAGCCCGGGGGCGATGGCCTGGGCAAGAAGCACCTGAGCGTGCTGGAGCCCGGCGATGTCAGCACCCTGCATCTCGTCCACCCACGCCTCGTGCCCGGACGCGTGCGCGCGAATCGCATCGAAGTCGCGGGCCGCCGACGCGTGCGAATGCGCCAGTCCGGTGCCGGCATGCAGGGCGTGGTGCGACGTCAGGCTCCCGCCAGGGGGAACGGCGAGGTGATACACCACGGTCCTGATGCCGAGCGCGCGCCGCACGTCGTCGTAGGCGGGGGCATCGCTCTCGTCGATCAGTCCGATCGCCGGCACGACGACGGGATCGAAGAACCGCAACGTCCAGGCGAGGTCGTCGACTTCGTCGGCCATCTCGACTTCAGGACCGGCAGGGGCGGGAAGAGCCTCGACGGTCCCGATGACGTGGAGGTTGCGCGCTCCCACCGCCGCCACGGTGACGCGGTTGGCGGCAACAAGCGGCAGCCGAGCCCGGTCGGCGGGCGGGAGCGTGATCACTGCGTCGAGATAGGCCTGGTGCAGGGCGCGGACGTAGTCGGCCATCGCCTGGCGCATCGCCTCGGGACCCTGCATGCCGGGGAACGTAGCAGATACGTCCCGCATGCGGGAACGTCGTCCTTCCATGCGGGACACACGGCGCATAGATTGCCGATCACTCGAGGGGCCCCTGGCCCAGATGGGAGCGACATGGGAATCCTGCGCCTGTCGCACGTCGACATCACGGTCACCGACCTCGACCTCGCGGCCGCGTATTACACGGAGGTCATGGGCATGCTCGAGGTGGAGCGCGATGACACC
>JALQSY010000292.1 GCA_023264215.1 Candidatus Nanopelagicales bacterium | reverse complement strand
GTCTTGCCGACGTAGGGCTGCAGATCGCGCACACGCCGCATCTCGACCAGGGATGCCGGGAGGAAGCCGCGCAGGCCGATGTCGAGGATGAGACCGCCCTTGACGACCTCGATGACGGAACCCTCGACGACGCCGTCCTCCTCCTTGATGCGCTCGATCGTGCCCCACGCACGCTCGTACTGCGCACGCTTCTTGGAAAGGATGAGGCGGCCGTCCTTGTCCTCCTTCTGCAGCACGAGTGCCTCGACTGCATCGCCGACGGACACCACTTCATTGGGGTCGACGTCGTGCTTGATGGACAGCTCGCGGGAGGGGATCACACCCTCGGTCTTGTAGCCGATGTCGAGCAGGACCTCGTCGCGATCAACCTTGACGATGGTGCCCTCGACGATGTCCCCATCGTCGAAGTACTTGATGGTGGAATCGATGGCGGCGAGGAACTCGTCGGCGTCACCGATGTCGTTGACGGCTACCTGGGGTGCGATGGTCTGGGAGGTCACGCGGACTCCGATACGGATAGTTGTCGGTCCATGCCCGACGAGTCCGTGATCGACGTGGAGCGCAGGGCCAGGGGCTGCTGCGGGCCACGAGGAACGTCACGAGGCCACTCGGTCTGGGACACGTGCGGGCTCGGCGTGCCCCGTGAGGATAGCGCAGTGGCCCCTCAGGGCCCTCCCTGCCCCTTGCTCAGGTGGCGGAGCCGCCGGCGTGCGCACCGGGACGGCGCTTGCCGCCGGCTGCGACGAGGATGATCCCGATCACCAGGAGCAGCACGCCGAGGATGACGGCGATGAGCGGCACGGTGTTGTTGAGCAGGGCGAGCAGGGCAGCCTGGGACTTGGCGTACTCGATCCCCTCGGTCGCCTCCTCGGGCGTCGTTCCGATGACCGCGTCGATGATGGTGATCTTGTCCTGGTTGTCCGGACCGCGCAGGGTCTGCAACTGGGCGCTCTCGCCCTTGACGATCGCGCCCGTGCTGGGCTCGACCCACAGCGTGAGGACGTTGCTGTAGAAGCGCGGGGCGACGAAGTTGGGCAGCGGCGAGCCGACCAGATCCCCGGGCACCTCGATCGTGCCCGTCTGCGTGGGCTCCACGGTCACGATGAACTTGTAGACCGGAAGGCCCTCCAGGGTCTCCTCGCCCTGGAAGACCGCGTCGACGCCCTCATTGAGCGAGGTGTCGAAGTACGGGTAGTTCTGCTGCTGGGTGAACATGGGGAACTTCAGGGGAACGATGCCGCTCATGTCGACGTTCTCGCCGTCGACATTGGCGCCGCAGCAGTTCGACAGTTCCGACGTCACGCGGTTGAAGGCGTAGCGCGCGGTGTCGGCGAGCACCACGGTGCCCGCGTTGTCCTCGACGCGCTGGAAGGTGTCGTAGATCGCGAGATCGCCGGCCTTGGCCTCCTCGGTCTGGCTGGCGGGCACGTCGCCACGCGTGAACCGGGTCACCGTCAGGGGGACGTCGGTGCGCTCGGTCAGCGTGGCCGGGTCGAACAGCTTGGCCGCCACACCGGACTGGTCCGTCTGCGTGACGCCGCCGCTGTCCTCGCCCGGGGAGAGTGGCGCCTTGGCCACGGCGGGCACGACGCTGAAGCGCAGGAGTGCGCCCAGCACCAGGAGGAAGACCCCCAGACCCACCAGGACGATGCCGATGCCTCGCCTCATGCCACCCTCCGGTCGCCAGCCACCAGTCCGCTGGTCCGCGGACAATGTAGGAACGGTAGCGGATACTTGGGGTTTCGGCGTGGAGATCCCGCCGACTGTCCCGGCGGGAGGTGCTCGGTGCGTCCCTTCCCTCTCCTCGACGGCTACCGGGCGATCGCGGCCTTCATGGTCCTGACGACCCACGTGGCCTTCAATACCGGGGAGATCCTCACGCCGGTGATCGGACCCGTGCTGGGCCGGATGGATTTCGGAGTCACCCTCTTCTTCCTCCTGTCGGGCTTCCTCCTCTACCGGCCCTGGGCCCGCGCGGCGATGGTCGACCGATCCGGGCCGCCACTGGGTGGCTACGCGCTTCGGCGAGCGGCGCACATCCTGCCCGCGTACTGGGTCATGGTCGCCTTCACCCTGCTGCTGCTGCCTGAGATCCAGCCGGTCCGCTGGCAGGCCTGGCCGGTACACCTGGGCATGCTCCACATCTACGTGCCCGGCTTCACCCTCGA
>JALQSY010000291.1 GCA_023264215.1 Candidatus Nanopelagicales bacterium | reverse complement strand
GGTCCTCCGCCGTGCGGATCGCCTCGATGTCGACGCCGAGCAGCTCGACGCCGAACTCCTCGAGCAGGAGCTTCCACCCGGTGGAGATGGCGGCCTTGGCGAACTGCAGCTCCCGCACATCGCGCTGGCTGAGGAAGACCTCGCCACCCTCCCCGGACTCCTCGGCGGTGGCGAGGACGAAGAGCCGCTCGCCGTCGCGCTCCACGAAGCGGTCGGCAAGGTCCGGGCGCATCTGTGCGATGCGCTCATCGGAGAGGAAGCGACCGGAGGAGTCGAGCAGGCCGGTGCGCGCCAGCTCGGCGATCACGTCGACCAAGCCGGATCCGCAGATGCCGATCGGTGCGACATCGCCGATCACCTGCAGGTCGACGCCGTCGTCGGTGATGGAGACGACCTCGACCGCGCCGGGGGCAGCGCGCATGCCGCAGCGGATCGAGGCCGCCTCGAAGGCCGGACCGGCAGGAGCGGCGGTCGACATGAGCTTCTCGCCGTTGCCCAGCACGATCTCGCAGTTGGTGCCGATGTCGATGAAGAGGCGCAGCCTCTTGTCGCGGTCCATGCCCGCCGCGAGGACGCCCGCGATGATGTCGCCGCCGACGTAGGCGCCCAGGTGCGGGAAGACCATCGCCCGAGCGCGCGGATGCACCTGCACGCCCAGGTCGGTCGCGAGAAGGTCGGAGTATGACGCCGTCGCGAGGATGAAGGGCGCGACACCGAGCGGCTCGGGATCGATGCCGAGGACGAGCTGCGCCATCGTCGCGTTGCCCGCCAGCGCGACCTCGTAGACGTTCGCGGGATCGACCGCCGCCTGCTGGCAGACATCCTGCGTGAGGTCATTGAGCGTCGCCTGCGCGAGCTCCTGCAGCTTCGGAAGCGACTCGGGCTCGAGCATCGTGGCACTGATGCGGCTGATCACGTCGGCGCCGAAGGGCTGCTGCTGGTTGAGCATCGACGCGACCGCGATCGGAGCGCCGGTCGTGAGGTCCATGAGCGTCGCCACCGCAGTCGTCGTACCGAGATCGAAGGCCACGCCGTACGACGTGCCGGTGGTGTCCCCGGGCTCGACGGCGATGAGGTCGGTGCCGACGATGACCGCCGTCACCTCCCAGTTGGACTTGCGCAGGGTGCTACCGAGCGTGCGCAGCACCTGCGGATCAACGTGCAGCTCGAGATCATCGACGGCGTCGAGCACGCGCTGCACGTCGGTGCGCTGATCCGACAGCGTCGCGTCGGTGAGCTGCACGAAGCGCTTCTGCACCGCCGGTCGCAGGATCACCTGACGCCCCACGCCGACGGTCGCCGCCTTGGGCCGGGTGGTGAGCTCGGGCACGTCGACGGTGAGATCGCTCATCGCCGTCGCCATGCACGCCAGGCGCCAGCCCTCGTCGAGCTGCTCGGCGGTGAACGCGCGCTGGTCCAGGGCCGTGATGGGCATGCTCGCGTCGAGCACCTTGACCTTGCACTTCTTGCAGGTGCCGTGACCGCCGCACGTGGAGTCCACGGGCACGCCGTTCCACAGCGCGGCGTCGAAGACGCTCACCCCGCTCGGCACGCGGACCGACTTGCCCGCGGGCTCGAAGGTCAGGCTGACACGCGCCAGCCCGACAGGACCGGCTTGGCCGGTCCGCCGGGCCTCGTCCGCGCCCACGTGCTCGAGCCCGGTCATGCCGGAGCGGCCGCCTCGGCGGCTTGAGCAGCCGCCTGCTTGGCGCGGTGCGCCGCGATCCAGGTGGCGCCCCACTCGTCGTTGCCCATCATGAGGTCGGCCGCCTTGACCGCCGTGACGATCTGCGGGGTGCGGGCGTCCATGATCGCGCTCGTCAGTCCGGCCTTCATCGCCATCGGCAGGAAGACCGCATTGAGCGTGTGACGGTCGGGCATGCCGAAGGACACATTGGAGGCTCCGAGCGTCGTGTTGACGCCGATCTCGCTCGAGATGAGATGGATCGCCTCCATGGTCTTCTGCGCGAGGGTGTGGTCGGCGCCCACGGGCATGGCGAGTGGGTCGATGACGATGTCCTCGAGCGGGATGCCGAACTCGTCGGTGGCGATCCCCACGAGCTGCTTGGCGAGCTCCAGGCGGCGGCGGGGGTCCTCCGGGATCGCCTCCTCGTCATTCGGCAGTCCGATGACGGCGGCGCCGTAGCGCTTCACCAGCGGGAGGATCTG
>JALQSY010000290.1 GCA_023264215.1 Candidatus Nanopelagicales bacterium | reverse complement strand
GCAGAGCCCACAGCCGCGTGTCCTCGGCGTCCGCAGCGACGAGGATCCCCGGGGCATCCGATGCCGCGGGGGCCGCATCGCCCGGGGCCCAGGCGGCCAGCCCAGCCGGGCCCGCGATCCACAGCCGACCGCCGAACCACGCCAGGGCCGTCGCCTCTCCGGGCGCAATGGTCGACCACGTGCGCCCGGCATCCTCGGAGTACATGAGCTGCCCCGCGGTGGCCGACCCGGCGACCCGGTCGCCATCGACCGCCAGCGCGTGGAAGTCGATCTCACCGGTCAGCGACACCGTCTGCCACGTCCGACCACCATCAGCGCTGCCGATGAGCCCCACAGGATCCGGCAGGGTCGATCCAGCTCCGGGATGGCCACTGGCCACGAGGAGTCCCCCGGTGCCGGCCAAGCCCATGAAGTCGTCGCGCGAGTCGCCCACGCGGCTCACTGTCCCCGTCCCCGGGTCAATCGAGACGACGCCCGTGTGGGTGCCGATGAGCAGCGCACCGTCGACGTAGACAGCCGCGTGCACGTGATCCAGCGGCGTGGAAAGCGGGACGACGGAGGAGGATGCCGAAGCATCCCCCTCCGCTGCCGTCGCCGAGCCGTCGAGGAATGCCTGGAGCTGAGCGATCTCCTCGGCCTGGGTGGCGATGATCTCCGCGGCGAGCGCTGCCACGCGCGGATCCTTGGAGTCCACGACATCCTCGGCCATGTCGATCGCGCCCTCGTGGTGCTCGATCATGAACTCGGCAAAGAGGCGATCGAATTCCGCGCCATTGGCATCGGCGAGCTGCTGCATCTGCTCGTCGGTGAGCATGCCGGACATGGCGTGGCCGCCGTGGTCGCCCATGGCCTCATCCATGGACAGGACCGGCAACCCCCACTCCTCGAGCCAGGCGGTCATCTGGTCGATCTCGGGCCGCTGGGCAGCCTTGATCTCCGCCGCCAGCTCCTTGATCTGCGGGCTCACGGCCCGGGTCTCGGCGAGCGTGGACATCTCCACCGCCTGCTCGTGGTGCGGGATCATCATCTGGGCGAACATCGCGTCATCCGCCGAAGCACCGGAGGTGCCCGAGGGGGTGGCCATGTCGGCCATGTCGTGCGAGCCACCGCAGCCGGCGAGGAGCATGCCGAGCGCAGCCGCCCCCACGATCAACGTGGTGCGTCGAAGCATTGTGGAGTTCCTCTCGTGAAGGGATGAGTGTTCGATCGGCAAGAGCCGATCGATCACGTCCGCGACACGGAGAGCAGGGTGAGATCCGGAGGCTTCGGGATGGGTGCGGACTTCACAGCCGCGGCCGCGCTGAGACGCGTCGCCCGCCAGCGCCGGACGCGAGCAAGTACCTGCGGCAGGACGAGTCCGATGACCATGAGGAGGATGGCGAGGCACGTCGCGGCCGCGCCGACGATGCCACCAGGAGCGCCGTCAGATCCGTCCGATGGAGCATTGGCAGGGGCTGCGTCCGCTGGGGCCGTGTGCGGCGAAGCGTGGACTTGGTGATCGACCGCGGAGTCCATCGACAGGACAGCAGCGTGGTCCGTGTGACCTCCCCCGAGGTGACACGCTGCGACGACCAGGTGGTGCATGCCGACCAGGCCGAGGGCGATCAAGACCACCACCAGAAGCCGGGAAGCCCGAACCGAGCCGATCACGAATCGATTGTGACCCGGCTTCATCGGCGCCGCGCGCCGAGCCCCTTGAGCCGCTTGTAGAGCCCGCGGTACTCGGCGTACGCCCCCTGGTAGACGCCCCGATCGCAGTCGCCGGGTTCGAAGGTCCGAGCCACCCGCACGCCAGCGGCAGCCTGCGCCAGGCTCATCTCCCCCAGGCAGACCCGAGCCCACTGGGCGGCACCGGCCATCTGGGCATCGCGAGGCTGTGCCACCTGCTCGACGGGGCGATCGAGCACCCCGGCATACATGGAGCACCACAGGTCCGACTGCGCTCCCCCGCCGAGGATGCGCACCGAGCCGATACGCCGCTTGCAGAACTTCTCGTAGACATCGAAGAGCCAGCGGGAGTTGAGGGCGACACCCTCCATCGCCGCCCGGATCATCGTCGCGCGATCGGTGCGCAGGGACAGACCGACGAAGGCTCCGCGCACGTCCTTGTCCTCCACCGGACTGCGCTCGCCGTCGAGCCACGGCGCGAAGAGCACACCCTCGCTGCCC
>JALQSY010000028.1 GCA_023264215.1 Candidatus Nanopelagicales bacterium | reverse complement strand
TCTTGACCTCCTGGGCCTTGACCAGGCCGAGGATCTCGGTGCGGAAGTCGGCCCGCCGATCGCTCCAGCGGATCCCGCCGCGGGCGATGCGCCCGAAGCGGAGGTGGACGCCCTCGACACGCGGGGAGTAGACCCAGATCTCGAACCGCGGACGCGGCAGCGGGAGTTCGGCGATCGACGGGGCATCCAACTTGATCGACAGACGGTCTAGCGGATGTCCGTGGCCGTCACGGCGGTAGGCGTTGGTCCGCGTGGTCGACGCGACCAGGCCCAGCAGCGAGCGCAGGATGCGATCCTCGTCGAGGCTGGCAACCGCCTCGAGCGCCTGCTGAGCCTGTGCGGCGACCGCCTCCTCGCGTTCGCGCCGACCCTCCTCGCGATGTGGATCGAATCTCGCCTCGAAGAGCTCGACGATCAACTGCGCGATCGCGCGGTTGCCGAGCAGGGCGGTCTCCACGAACTCCTGGCCCAGGCTCGCGCCGGTCTGCTGGAGGTAGCGGACGTAGGCGCGCAGCACGACGATCTGCTCCCAGGTCAGCGACGTCCGCACCGCGAGGCCGTTGAGCGCGTCCGCCTCGCACCGACCGAGCCAGATGGCCAGGAAGGCCGACTCGAATCTGTCGCGCAGCGAGTCCATGTCCGGGATGTCGCCCTCGGGCAACTGGAATCCCAGGTCGTAGACGTGCAGGGGCGGACGGTCGACGCGGGCGATGTCGTAGGGGTGCTCGTCCTCGACGATCACCCCGAGCGAGCCGAGCACCGGGAGCACCTGCGACAGCGAGATGGGATCGCCCGCGCGGATGATCTTCAGGCGGCGGAGGCGGGAGTCGTGACCCTCCGGCGCGTAGAGGCGCAGCCGCACCTCGTCTGCGTCCGCGGACTCGGCGATGAGCACGTCCTTGACGGCGGCGTCGGCGGGGACCTCCTGCTTGTACGCCTCGGGGAAGCCGTCGGCGTACGTCGTGAGGATGTCGGCCGCCCGGTCCTCGCCCACCCGTTCGATGAGCTCTGCGCTGAAGTCATCGTCCCAGCTGCGCACGGCGTCGACGATGCGCTCCTGCACCTTGTGGAGGTCGGCGTCCCGCACCGTGTGTCCGGGTGCTGCGCGGACGACGACATGCAGCCTGGCGAGCACGGACTCCGAGACGCGCGCGGTGTAGTCGACCGATGCGCCGCCGTAGGCGTCCTGGAGGATCTGCTGGATGCGCAGGCGGACGGCGGTGTTGTAGCGATCCCTCGGCAGGTACACGAAGCAGGACATGAAGCGGCCGTAGGGATCACGCCGCACGAAGAGACGGGTCTGCCGCCGCTCGGCCATCTGGTGCACGGCCAGGGCCACCGCCGCCAGCTCGGGCGACTCGACCTGGAAGAGCTCCTCGCGGGGATACGTCTCGAGGAACTGCATGACCTCCTTGCCGGTGTGCGAGCCCGGTTCGACATCGAGCTCGGCCATCACCTCGTCGACCTTGGTGCGCAGGACGGGGATCTCGCGCACCGACTGGGCGTACGTCGATGCGGCGAAGATGCCGAGGAAGCGCCGCTCGCCGACGACCTGGCCAGTGTCGTCGAACTGCTTGACCCCGATGTAGTCGAGGTAGGTCGGGCGATGGACCGTCGACCGGCTGTTGGCGGTCGTGAGCACCAGGACA
This sequence comes from Candidatus Nanopelagicales bacterium, assembly GCA_023264215.1. The sequence continues at coordinate 13,576 of JALQSY010000028.1, read as the reverse complement.
CGCGGCTCGCGGGCTCGCTCCGCGACCGGGGCGCTGAGATAGGCGGTCTCCCGCGTGTGATCCGGATCGGCTCGCAGGATCCCCAGGCCCGTGCCGGGTACGGCGCGCAGCCGATCGCGACCATCGTGCGTCACCAGGTCGTAGTCGCGGAAACCGAGGAAGGTGAAGTTGTCGTCCGCGATCCAGCGCAGCAGGGCGGCTGCCTCCTCGGACTCCGCCGCGGGGATCCCCTTCGGCGGGTGCTCGCTCAGTTGGTCAGCCGCCTCGAGGGCCTTGGCGTGCATGCGCGGCCAGTCCTCGACCGCTTCGCGCACATCGCTGAGGACCCGCCGCAGTGCGGACTCGATCTCCCCCGCGGGCACCGCACCCCGGCTGATCTCCGCGTGGATCCAGGACTCGCGCAGCCCCGGACCGTCCGCGCTGACCGACTCCAGGGCTCCAGCGATGCTGCGCTGCGCGGTGAGCACCGGGTGGATCACCAGGCGAAGTCCGCGACCGAGGCGCGTGAGCTCGGCCGCCACCGAGTCCACGAGGAAGGGCATGTCGTCGGTGACGATCTCCACCACGGGGCCGCCGCACGACCAGCCGTCGGTGTCGTCGGTCGGCGTGTGCACGCGCACGCACGCCGTGCCCGCCGGGCGCTCGCTGCCGAGTTCGATGTGCGACACCATCGCCCCGAGGAGATCCTCGGGGCGGCGTGTGGCGATGTCCTCATCGGGGACGTGTCGGTAGTAGATCGGGGCGAGCTGCTCCAGGAGCGGGCTGCCCGCGGCCATCCGCTCGACGTCGCGCATGACGGAGCGAGCAGGGTCGTCCCCGCGGGGCAGCGCCATGGCCGTCGCCTCCTCCAGCCTTAGCCCGTATCGGCCAGCCTGCCAGATCCTCCGCGCTCGAGGGCGACCCGACTCGTCCGGAGCGAGGTCTCCAGGACCTCCAGTCGCCGGCGACCGTCCATGATGTTGCCGCCCATGGCCTGCAGGTCCTCTCGGCCGGGGCCGAGCACCGTGACGCGCGCGCCATCCTCCCGGAGCTCGGCGACCTCCGACTCGCACCGGCGAGTCACGCTGCCGCGCCAGCGCCGCTCGAGCCGGCTGAGCAGCGACTCGGGCTCATCGGTCTCGAAGGACACCATGGGCGCGACCACGTAGACCTCGTCGAGTCCGTAGCCGGCCAGCACGTCGGCGGATGTCGCGGACCACGCACCGCCGTCGATGTAGGTGCGGCCATCGATGGTGACGGGCTCGAACCAGCCCGGGATCGCGCACGAGGCCATGACCGCGTCGGCAAGGGGAGCATCGGGGGCGTCATCACGGCCGAAGACAACGCGGTGCCCCGCCTCGTAGTCCATCGCGACGACCCACAGCGACTGGTGCGGCGACCATTCGCCGTACGGCGTGATCGCGTCGATGAGATGGCCCACGCGCTCCAGCGAGCCATTGCCCACCGGCATGAACGCCGAGAGCACCGCCGTCGGCGGCATCTTCAATCCGTATCGCAGCGACGAGGCCATCAGGCGGACCGAGCCGGGGCCGCGCAGCCGCGGCATCGACGGCCGTCGCCCGCCGGTCGCGGTCTCGTAGTCCCAGAGGTAGCCGGCCAGGGGGCCCTCGGTGATCTGCTCGCCGCGCTGGTGGTCCCGCAGCGCATCGATGCTCACCCCGGCGCCGATGAGGGATCCGAGCACCGACCCCGCCGAGGTCCCGACGATGACGTCGAAGTCGCGCGGGTCGATGCCGCGCACCTCGTCGATCGCCTGGAGCGCCCCCACCGCCCACGCGCCGCCGAGCACGCCACCGCCGCCGAGGACTAGGCCCCTGCGCGGAGGATTGCGACGAGCGTCAGTCATCCGTCTCGATCGCCGTCACTCCGCCACCGTCAAGCGACGGGGGCCGCTCGTCGCCTCGAGAAGTTCGGCAAGGGACTCGCGCAGGGACTGCGCGAGAACATCCAGGTCGGGCATGGCATCCCGATCCGCGTTCAACCCGAGGAACACACCGCCATCGTACGACGTCATCCCGATGCTCAGGGCGTGACGTGACGTAAGCGGGACAATCGGATACGCGGCGAGCATGCGGGCGCCGCCCGCGTAGAGCGGTGTCTGCGGACCGGGGACGTTGGTCACCGTGAGCGCGTAGGCGCGCTCGGACAGCGAGGCGCCGACACGGGCGCCCAGGGTGTGCAGCGTGGGGGGCGCGAACCCGACGAGCCCGACCATGGCCTTCGCGCCCACGGGGCGGGCCTCCTCGCCGTACCTCGCCGTGTCGTACTCGATCCGCTGCAGCCGGATGATCGGATCGGGCTCCCCCACCGGCAGGTCGAGCAGGAAGGCGTCGACCAGGCTGGCGGCCTCGACCTCGCCGACCAGGCTCATCGGCACGAGGGTGCGCACGATCGTCTCGTGGGTCACCGGCATCCCACGCGAGAGGAGCCAGGACCTCAGGGCTCCCGCGACCACGGCGAGCGCGACGTCGTTGATCGTGCCCGACTGGTCCCGGCGCACGGCGCGAAGGTCGTCCAGGCGCAGGTCGACCGTCGTGAAGCGGCGCTGCTGCCCGACATCGACGATGAGCGGGTTGGGCTCATGCGGTCGCACGGCGGCCATGACGGTCGCCACCGCGTCGCCGACGGCTCCGGTCACGCTGCCGACGCCTTCGCGCATCAGGTCCACGAGCGCTGTCGGGTGCCCCACCACGTCGCCGAGCGCCCCGGCGACGAGCTCGACCGAGCTCGGACCACGTGCCGGTCGCCACGTCGTGACCGGGGCGCCGCGCACCTGGTCGGAATCCTCGAGGATGACCTCGCCGATATCGACCGCGGTGATGCCGTCGACCATCGCCTGGTGGGTCTTGCTGAGCAGCGCGAAGCGATTGCCCTCGACGCCCTCGACCAGGTAGACCTCCCACAGCGGGTGGCGGCGATCCAGCGGGCGGCTCATGATCCGCGCGACGAGGTCGTTGAGCTGCTTGAGCGTGCCGGGAGCCGGAAGCGCCGAGCGCCGGACGTGGAACGTCACGTCGAAGCCCTCGTCATCGACCCAGACGGGGGAGGCGATCCGACCGGGCACCTCGCGCAGGCGCTGGCGATAGCGCGGGACATAGGCGATGCGATCGCGGATGAGCTTGACCAGGCGCTCGTGGTCCAGGACACCGGGCTGCTCCTGGAAGAGCGTCAGGCTGCCGACGTGCATCGGCGCGGTCGGCCCCTCCAGGTAGAGGAATGACGCGTCGAGCGCGGAGAGCCGGTCAGCCATGCCCCCATCGTCCCACGCTGCATGTCGCGATCCGGCGACGAGGACCGGGCTAGGACAAATCGATTCCGAATAGTGACTGCAACTCCACGAGCGTGGCGTCGTAGGACACGTGGCGCACCCCCGTGATGCCGAGCGCGGCAGCAGCGGTGATGTTGTGCGGCAGGTCGTCCACGAACACGCAGTCCCCGGGTGAACGGCCCATCTGATCCAAGGTGAGGTGGAAGATCTCGGGCTCGGGCTTGCGCATGCCGACCTCTCCGGAGATGACGACGACGTCGAACATCCCGTCCCACAGGTCCCGGGGATAGAAGTCCCCCCACGAGTTGGACAGCAGCGCCGTGGAGATGCCCGCGTCCCGAGCCCGTCGGACGAGGGCGTTCATGTCGTGGGCGTGCTCGAACTCATCGAACATCCGCGCGAGGAGGCCGTCGGCCGCGACATCGCTGCCGGTGCGCCGGGTGAGCTCGGTCGCCAGCATCTCCTCGAAATGCGGCACCTCGATCTCGCCGCGCTCGAGCGCGTGGATCGGGTTGACCATCGCCTCGAGCTCGGCATCGGGGCCGAGCCAGGCGCGCATGATCTCGGCGTACGCGGACAGGTCGACCGCGTGCCGGTCGGCCCAGCGGCGCACCGAGGATCCGATGTCGGTCGTGAGGACTCCGCCCCAGTCGACGATGAGACCGGAGAAGGACGGTGCGTCAGCCACGCACGCATCCTAGGCCGACACCGCCAGTCGCTCGCTGGGGCGAGGTGCCCACGTGCGCGCGAACTCTCGGAGAACTCCGCGTGCCGATGACCTCGGAGCGACCTCCGCGAGAGTGCGGCCCTCGCGCAGGCATGCGTCGTAGGCGGCGCGATCCTCCGGGACGCACGTCACATCCGTGACGCCCGCGTGAAGGCGCAGTGCCTCGCGAATCTGCCCCTCCGGATCGCGTCCCAGGACACTGCGACGGACACGGGTCACGATGACGCGCACGGGGGCCTCGGGCACGACGCGACGCAGGTCATCCAGCCCGACGATCAGCCGATCCATGCCGACGGGGTCGCCGCTCCCGACGGCCACGACGGAATCCGCGGCTGCGAGCGCGGTGAGCGTCGCACCGTGGCGACGCGGCGATCGGGTGTCGTGCAGGAGCTCCTCGTCGCATTCCAGGCCGAAGCCGGCATCGACCACCGTGACGCCGGGCGTCGATCGGCACGCGTCCCACAGTCGACCCAGCGCACCGGGTCGCAGCTCGGCCCAGCGACGAGGCGTGGCGATGCCGGTCAGCACGCGCAGGCGGGAGTCCACGGCTCGCGCCGCCGACGCCAGAGCCGGCGCGTCCAGGTCACCGGCGTCGGCCTGGCGGCACGCCAGGACGATCCCGCTCACGTCGTCGAGCAGGCCGAGGTGCGTCGCGACAGCGCCCCCGTAGGTGTCGGCGTCGACGAGCAGCGCCGGCATCCCGGCCCGGGCCATCTCATCGGCGAGTGCGACGGCCACGCTGGTGCGACCGGGAGCACCGGTCGGCCCCCAGACAGCGATGAGGTGCCCGACGGCCTCGTCCGCCTGCGGCGATGGCGCGACGTCGCGAGCATGCGCGGCGGCCCGGGGGTCGGTGACCGCGTCCACGAGGGCGGTGACCGTGCTGTCGAGATCGTCCGCCGACACCACCACGACCGGCAGGTCCAGCGCCCGCAGCGCTCGCGCTCCCCGGTCGTCTCCTTCCACCGCGAGTCCGACCGCGCGCACCTGGGACGACGCCAGCCGGGCGAGCGTGTCGCGGCCCAGCCGCGGCAGGCCAGCCCCCAGGATCGCGACCTTGGCGCTCCCCGCCGACGCAGCGCCGATGAGGTCCACGGCATCGACGCACCGTCGGGCGACCGACACCGGAGCGTCGGAGCGGGTGAGTCGGGCGACGAGCTCGGGCTCCCATGGCAGATCGGGGACCGCGAGCAGGACGGGGACGGCGCTCATCGCGTCACCGCCGGCACGCGGACCAGGTCGATGCCGCCGCTGCGCGCCGCGGCGATGAGGGCCGCGGCATCGCGGGGCGCGATCTCGAGCACGACGCCGTACTCGCCACCCAGTCCGACACCATCGGCCGCGACCTGGGAGACGAGCACCCCTTCGAGCACGAGCTCGGGCACGGGAACGACGCCGAGGTCGCTGCCGTCGGTCGCCCACACGTCGACGCGCTCGCCGGGAGCGAGGTCGACGGGGGCATGCAGCGGCTCCACGGGCACGGTCACCCAGCGCGCATCGGCACCCTCGGCCGGAACCGGCGTCGGCAGGATCTCGCCCGCGAGCAAGGGCCGGTCGAGCGGCGCTGTCGGCAGGCCACCGCCATCGGCGTACGCCCCGGCAAGGGACGACGGGATCGTCACCGCGACGACGTCATCGGGGCCGACGACGGCCCCGGGAGCCAGGTCGCGTGTCGCCTGCCACGCCGGGACGGTGTCGTCTCCGCCCGAGAGCAGTCGCGCTCCCACCAGCATCGAGACCGCGATGAGGACGATGCCGGCGATCACGCGCGCGTCGCGCCACCAGGCACGGCTGGCCCGAGATGCGGGGGGTGACGTCGGGGCGGCAACCCCAGCGCCCTCGGGCTGAGTGAGGCGACTGAGCACTGACAGGGTCATGGTGGCTCCAAGCGAGATGATGCGGACGTGGGTCCAACTGCGTACTCGCAGCACTATCGGTCGAACGCGCGCCTGGATTCGCGCTGACCGCAGGAACGAGCACCGCGGATGCACGGTCATCGTCCACAGCCCCGGACTCGGCATGGCATCGCGGGTCCAGCGGTGCCACCATCGAGGCATGCAGCGATTCCTGACCCTGGCTGACGTCGCCGAGATCCTCAACGTCTCGGCCGCTCAGGCCTACGCCCTGGTGCGCACAGGCGAACTGCCCGCGATCCAGGTGGGCGGCCGCGGCCAGTGGCGCATCGAGGAACAGCGTCTCGAGGACTACATCGCCGCGAAATACGCGGAGACGAAGGCGCGCGTCGGACTCATGCAGCGCGAAGTCGAGGGCGCGCTAGCCCCCTGAGGCCGGCCGACCCCGGGGCAGCGAGTTCGCAAGCGCACCTCGCCGTAAGGCACCTGCTTGCCGCCTCGGAGTCAAGCGCCTCGGCGATGTCGCAGCAACTGCCACAGCATCAGGGCACCGGGGTCGTCCGCCATGTCAGGCTGCCGCAGCCGCTGGAACGCCTCCTCCACAGTGAACAGACGCCTTTCAAGGCAGTCGCGCACCATGATCTCGAGGTGATCCATGCCCACGTCCGGAGCAAGGTCGATGACGGTGCGCAAAGGCGTGGTGAGCCGGATTCCATCGAGCGTGGTGATATCGGACTCGGGGACGTCCCGGTAATGGATCATGACCGGCTGGCCAGCGATGCTTCGCTGCTCGACTGGCCAACCGCGCTCATGGATGTAGAAGTCGTGAATCTCGTCGTCGTCGCGTCTCATGCGCGCACGTTAAGCCGCACGTGCTGTGTGTGATCCGCGTTGTCCACAGCCTTGAGTTCCACACTCGCTGCCCACGTTGATCAGTGTCAGCCTCATCGCAACCTGATTGGCGCTTGCTCACCGTCGTCGCTTCGGCGGACGCAATCGTGGATATCGCCTTGAGTTGATATTGATTGGAGACTATATTGGCGTCGTGGGAGATCCATCTATGGCCCGATGTGGAGGCCTGGTTACTCGGGCTGGAGTCTGCGAACTACGTGCGGGTCGTGGCCGCGATCGACTTCCTGGCCCTAGAGGGCCCGTCGCTCGGCAGGCCCTTGGTCGATCGCGTCAGCGGATCGCGCCATCACAACCTCAAGGAGTTGCGGCCAAGCTCGGGCAAGTCTTCGGCGATCCGAATTCTCTTTGCCTTCGATCCCAAGCGGCGGGCCATTCTGCTCGTAGGAGGGGACAAGGCCGGGGCCTGGGAGCAGTGGTATCGCGAACAGGTTCCGATTGCCGACAGCCGTCTCGACACATGGCTCGAACATCGGGGAAGGCAGGACTATGAGTAGGCCCGCGACGACCACATGGCACACCACCCGATCCCGACGCCCTGTCGATGAAGATGCAGTCGCTCGTGAACTCAAGCGGCTCCGAACCGAACAGCGCGCATTTCGTCTGCGCGAGATTCGCGAGGCACTCGGGATCACCCAGACCGAGCTCGCTGAGCGGATGCAAATCACGCAGCCGACCGTCTCCGCCCTCGAGGCAGGCGACATGGATCGGTCCGCGATATCGACGCTCAAGGCTTATGTAGAGGCGCTGGGGGGCAGCGTCGAAGTCACGGCCCGATTCGGCAAGCAGCACCTGGTGCTGCTCAGTGAAGACGGCTAGGGGCTCAGCCGCATCAGCGCCTTCGGATGGCGCTCACGCCACCGAGCGGGATCACCACCTGGCGCCGCACGGCATCTGGATGCCGCGGCTCGCCGGGGTCATGCTCGGCCAGATCGAGATAGTCGGCTCCGACCGCGTCGATGGTGCCGTCCAGCGGGGCTGCGGCCACGCGCACGACCCGCACGACGGCACGCTGGCGGGCCCACGAGCGTGCGACGCTCGCCAGTCCGAGTCGTTCGCTCACCGTGCGCGGCATCTCGGCACCCGGCTCGGGGTTGACCACGGCCGCGATCCCCCACGTCGCCACCGCCCAGTCGCCGTCATCCGCAGCGATGACGACGACGTCGCGACCAACCATCGCCACGACGCCCGAGACCATTCCGCCCCCGAGGACCTCCAGGCTGACCTGACGCTGAGCGCGAAGGCGATCCAGTAGGCGGGATTCCGCTCGGGCCGCGCGCTCCACCTCGGCGATGTCCGCGTCCAGAGCGGCCGCATCGGCCGCTTCGGCCTCCGCCTCGATGCCGGCGAGCAGCGCGTCGAAGCGATCAGGGCCGCTGCTCGGTTCATCCACAGTCGGAGCGTACGCGTTGACTCCCCCACCGCGGGCGACGTGCAATGCACATCAGTCAGCAAAGACCGCCAAATGACGTCATCCGGCATCAACGACGATCACCCACGACATCGGAGGCACCATGTCCGTCGCAGCCAGCACCGCCGCCGCAGAGCAGATGCTCCCCCTGGACTGGCAGGTGCCCAGCGGCCTGCCCGCCACCCCTCCCCCAGCTCGTCACCTTCGCCTGGTGGCACCCGCACCGGAGCCGCTGACCACTCCAGGCTCGGGCCTTCCGGCACCGGCCCCGTGGGTCGCGCGCCTGGCTCCGGCGATCATCGAGGTCGCGGCCGGCGAGCGACCCTCCGGTCAGCTCACCCGGTGGGTGACCCGGGACATCCGCGAGACCCTGGCCCGCCGGGGCGCCGCCGCGCAGCGCCATCCGGCCGGCAAGGATCGCGCCCCCCAGTGCCGCCGCGTCCGGTCCGTCCGCGTCACCTCGCCGGCACCGGGCATCGTCGAGGCCAGTGCCGTGGTGATCGGCTCGACCCGTGCCCGTGCGGTCGCCATCCGCCTCGAGGTCGTCCGCGGCCGCTGGCTGGCGACCGCGGTCGAGCTCGGCTGACCGGCCCGGTGGCCAAAAGCGTCGCCTTCGGTTGACGGGCTGTCCGGATGTCCGTACATTTGCCCCGTGACCGCCGGCGCCCCCACCTCAGCCCCCCCGGGGCCACGCCGTCCCGACCGCACCGACCCCCTGCCGCTGTGGGCCCAGGTCTGCGCCGACCTCCGCCGGCGCATCGACGCCGGTGCGTTCGCCGCCGGCTTCCCCGGCGAACTGACGCTCACCGAGGAGTACGAGGTCAGTCGCCACACCATCCGCGAGGCACTGCGCGTCCTGCGCGGGGAGGGTGTCTTGCGCAGTCAGCGCGGCAAGCCCACGATCGTCGAGCCCGTCGTCTACCGGCAGAGCCTGGGCACGCTGTCCTCCCTGTTCGACTCCGTCGCTGCCCAGGGCGCGACTCCGCGCAGCGACGTCCTGCGTCTCGCCACCACCATCAACGCATCGGTCTCCGCCGAACTCGGTCTCGATGACTCCACGGAACTCGTCGTCATCGAGCGCCTGCGCTTCGCCGACGAGCAGCCCATCGCGCACGACGTGTCCTGGCTTCCGTTGAGCCTTGCCGGCGGACTGCTCGACCGCGACCTGTCGCGCGCTGCGCTCTACGGCGAACTGCAGTCCATGGGCGTCACGATCGACGGCGGCTCCGAGCGCGTCACGGCGCAGCGTGCCCCCCGCCACATCGCCGGCCTGCTCGGCCTCACCCCCGACGACCCGGTGCTGCTGCTCGAGAGGCGGGCCACCGCCCAGGGACGGCCTGCCGAGTGGCGCGAGACGCACGTCCGCGCCGACCGATTCAGCCTCGAAGCCGAGTGGACCGCGTCCGGGTCCACACTCAGCGCCGCTGTCGAAGGGATCGCCCGATCATGATCGTCGTCGCCGCCATCCTCGCCGTCTTCATCGGCATGGCCGTGGGCCTGCTCGGAGGTGGCGGATCGATCCTCACGACACCACTGCTCATCTACGTCGTCGGCTTCGACGCCAAGCAGGCGATCGCTGCCAGCCTCTTCGTCGTCGGCGTCACGTCGATCTTCGGCCTCATCAGCCACGCGCGTGCCGGCCGCGTCGTCTGGCGCATCGGGCTGCTCTTCGGCGCCGCGGGCATGGTCGGTGCCTTCATCGGCGGGCAGATCGGTGCGCGCCTGCCCAGCGCGCTCCTGCTCGCTGCGTTCGCGGTCATGATGGGTGTCACGGCCGTCGCGATGATCCGCGGACGCAAGCAGGTCGCAGGCAAGGCGCACAAGGGCCTGCCGCTGTTCCGCATCCTGCTCGACGGCCTCGTCGTCGGCTTCGTGACAGGTCTGGTCGGCGCCGGTGGCGGCTTCCTCGTCGTGCCCGCCCTGGCCCTCCTCGCAGGTCTGGCCATGCCCAAGGCGGTGGCCACATCCCTGCTCGTCGTCGCGATGAAGTCCTTCGCCGGGCTGGCCGGCTACATCTTCGTCTTCGGCCAGGGCTCCTTCATCAGCCTCAACCCGGAGACCGAGATCAACTGGTCGGTCACCTTCATCGTGACGGCAGCCGCCATCGCGGGGGCGCTCATCGGCAGCGCGATCGTGGGCAAGATCCACCCCGACAAGCTCCGCAAGGCCTTCGGCTACTTCGTCCTCGTCATGGCCGTGTTCATCCTGAGCCAGCAGATCGGCGTCGCCGTGCTCGACTACGCGCGCAGTGGCTGGCTGCAGGCGGCCGAGGTCGTCGCCGGTGGCGTGGCCATCATCGCGCTCTTCACCTGGATCATCCGCAGACCGGCCCAGGTCGCCGTCGCCGACTTCGACCAGCCCGTGAGCGACAGCTCCTCCGCCGACAAGTAGGGCGTCCGGAGCCGAAGACCTCGCGGGGCCCGACCGCCTAGCATGACAAGGTGCCCGCCCTCAGGCCCCAGAACAAGGTCGAATACTTCGAGCTGTTCTTCGATCTGGTCTTCGTCTTCGCCCTGATCCAGATCACGCGCACCATCGCCGATGACGGCACTCTCACCGGGATCCTCCACGGCACCGTCGTGCTCCTACTCGCCTGGTGGGTCTGGGTGTCGTTCACCTCGATGGCCAACATGGGCCTGCCCGAGTCCGACCGTCGGGAGTGGCGCCCCCTGATCTTCGCCGTGGCCATGGGGCCACTGCTGCTGATGGCACTGTCCATCCCCGAGGCATTCTGGGCGGGCGGCAAGCTCTTCGCCTACTCCTACCTCGCACTCGCGGTCATCGCCGCGGGAGGACAGCTGTGGATCAGCAGCTACGACCCTGACACCTTCCGCGCGGTGAAACGACTGTGGAGCGTCGGCATCATCCTTCCGATCATCGTCGTGATCACCAGCTACGTGCCGGACGAGACTGTCTCGGTCATCCTCATCACCATCGGCATCATCTCGGCCATTGCTGCGCCCTTCGCGGCGGGCACACGCAACCTGCCCATCTCGACCTCGCACCTGGCCGAGCGCTACGCGCTCTTCATGCTCATCACGCTCGGCGAGTCGATCATCTCCATCGGCGAGGGGGCAACCGGTGCAACGATCGATGCCCTCCTGATCATCAGCGTCCTCATCGCCCTAGCGCTGGTCGTCCTGCTGTGGCGGCACTACGCCGTCGCGGTCCTCGACACCGGGGAGCAGGCGTTGGAGCGACTGCATGGCCGGCGGCTCACGACCTTCGCCCGTCATGCCTACACCCTCACTCACCTGCCGATGGTCTGGGGCATCGTGATGGTCGCCGTGGCGATCAAAACCGCACTGGGCGACCTCGAGACACCGCTGGACGACCTGCTCGAGGCAGGCCTTGCGGTCGGTGCACTGGCCTTCCTCGCGGCGACCGCGATCTTCAGCACCATGGCGGGCAGCCGGATACGCCCGATGATGATCGTCAGCCTCGCGCTCCTCGCGACCCTCATCTTCATCGGGCCGTCCATCCCGACCGTGCTCCTCATCGTCGCCGTCACCATCGCCACCGGACTCGGCATCGATCCACGGGCAATCGGGCTGCGCCAGATCAATCGGGACGTTCCCGCCCCAGCGGAGTGAACCCCGTCGCGGAGCTAGCGCAGGGTGTTGCTCTTGACCACGTTGCCGCGCCCTCGATCCACGACCGGCTTTCCCTCATTGGGCATCTTCTTGCCCAGTCGCGAGACACCGATGTAGTTGTTGAAGACCTTGTTGCCCGAAGTCTTCCCGCCTAGCGTGACACCGTTACCCGCATTACCCGCAATGACATTGGCCCGGCGCGAGATGGACTGCTTGCCTCCGATGACGTTGTTGCGAGCAGAGCCCGTCACGAGGATCCCGCCCTTGGCGTTCGGTAACGCACTCAGACCAGAAACGATGGTCCCCACATAGGTGTCGAAGATGATGTTGTCGCGAGCCTCGCCCTCGATGCGGATGCCGTAGCCAGCGTTGCCGCTGAAAGCCGTGTGGGGCATGACGGACTTCCGTGTGCCTCCGATGACGTTGCCGTGGGCCCTCCCCGTGATCGTGAGCCCGTCGCCCCCGTTGGGCAGTGCGTCCGCTCCCGACGTCGTCATACCGGAGATCACCGGGTCGATGGTCACGCCAGTTGCCCTGCCCGCCAGCGTGATCCCGGATCCGACATTGCCGCTCGTGACGCTCGTGCGGATGAGGTTGTCTCCACCCGTCGCGCTGACATAGATGCCGCTCAGCGCATTGGGCGCGGCGCCCCCGAAGGCAACAAGCCCGGCAAAATTGTTGAAGGATACGAAGCCCGTCACCGAACCAGTGACGGCGATGCCATTGCGCGCATTGCCCGATGTGACATTGCCGAGGGGAATGACCCCACCGGCTTGAGTATTGGCCGATGTCCCCGCGACCAGGAGGCCATTGCCGTCATTGCCGAGCGATGTCGCGTTGTCCGCGGCAACGCCGGTGAAGTTACCCTGGATAGTCACGTCGTCGGCGTCGCGAACCTCGATGCCGTGCGACCCGTTGCCGCTGACGACGTTGTAGTAGACGAAGGGCTCGGTCGTGATCGAGCATCCGAGGATCTGCGTGCCGTCGGCCTCGGAGACGAGAATGCCCTGGGCTCCGTTGCCGAGGTCCTGCTCGCCTGACGCCGAGGTTCCGACGAAGTTGCCGGCGAGAGTGTTGCCCTCGGCGCCGGCGAGGACAGCGATACCTGAACCAGCATTGCCGCTGACGACGTTGCCGAGCGGCGGTCGCGTGAAGGTGGGCTCGGCCTTGCCCTTGTCACCCGTCGGGTTGTTCTCCACGCCGGTGACGAGGTCGACCGAGGCCTTGCCCCCGATCATGTTGGCCGATGACATGCCGCTGATGACGATTCCGTGCTCGGCGTTAGGCACCGCGACCTGACCCGCGGGATCGGTGCCGATGCGGTTGGCGGCGATGACATTGCTGGAGGAATCCACGATGGCGATGCCGCTGCCGCCGTTGCCCGAGATGACGTTGGAGACCCAACTCGACGTGGTCTGGGGATTGGTGCCCACGATCGAGCCATCGGATCCGGCAGCCAGTCGCACTCCATGTCCGCCATTGGGTGCAGCGGAACCATCCGTGGACAGCCCGATGTAGGAGCCCGTGATCGTCACTCCGCCTGCCCGGATCACCACGCCGTCACCACTGGCATTGCCCAACGCCAGCGAGAGGATCTCGGATCCGTCGGCACCCTCACCCAAGACGAATCCGGCCGAGCCGGCGAAGTCGATGCCCGTGCGCGGCGCCCCGCCTTCGACGTAGCCGGGCGTCTGAGTCCCGTCCACGACGAGCGGCACGGTCACCTCCGGCAAGGCCGACGCGAGAGTGATGGTGCCCGGCTGGGCGAAGGTGATGCGCGCGCCCTCCTGAGTGATCGCCGTCTCGAGTGCTGCC
>JALQSY010000289.1 GCA_023264215.1 Candidatus Nanopelagicales bacterium | reverse complement strand
CCGCGATGCGCGAGTGGACGATCAACGAGGCACGTCGCGTCGCCGATCTCTTCCAGCGTGCGGGCGCGACGGAGTTCATCTCGGCCATCGTCTTCGACCTCGACTGGTCCGTGCCGCGCCCACTCACCGCGGATGAGCGCAAGCATCTGATGGAGATGTTCGGGATCATCGACGATATCTGCGCCGAGCACGGCCTTCACCAGGTCCTGCACTCCCACGTCCAGACCGTGGTGGAGACCAAGGACGACATCGACATGGTGCTCGAGGGCTGCGATGTCGGCTTCTGCCTCGACACCGGGCACATGGCCATCGGCGGCCAGGACCCGGTGGAGTTCGCCAAGATGGCCTTCGACCGCGTCGGCCACGTCCACCTCAAGGACGTCGACCTCTCGCTCGTGCCCCCCGTGCTCGCCCGCGAGAAGTCGCTCATGGCCGCCACGCAGGAGGGACTCTTCACCCCCCTCGGCCAGGGCGATGTCGACATCGCCGGTGTCGTCGAGGCGCTGGAGTCGCGCGGCTACGACGGGTGGTACGTCATCGAGCAGGACACGGCGATCACCGACGGCCTGCCCGCCGAGGGCGAAGGACCGATCGAACAGGTCGTCACCTCGCTCGACTACCTGCGTGATGTCGTCGCCCCTCGCGTGAGCAAGTAGATGACCATCCCCGAGGTCGTCACCGTCGGACGTGTCAGCGTCGACCTCTACGCGCAGCAGGAGGGCGCGAGCTTCCTCGACCCGCAGACGTTCGCCAAGTCGATCGGCGGATCACCCACCAACGTCGCGGTCGCGGCAGCCCGGCTCGGCCACCGCGCCGCCATCGTCACCAAGGTCGGCGAGGGCGCACTCGGCGACTACGTCCGCCGCCAACTCGCCACGTGGGGTGTTGATACGGCGTACGTCGGGACGGGGGACGGACAGACACCCGTGGTGCTGGCCGCGCTTGACCCGCCGGAGGATCCGCAGATCGTGTTCTACCGCGGCGAAGCCGCACCGGACACGCAGTTGACAACGAGCGACGTGCCCACCGACGTGATCCGCGACTGCCCCGTCCTGTGGATCTCCTTCGGTGCACTCGCGCAGGGCACCACGGCCGACACCTGCCAGGACTGGCTCGACCTGCGGGACAGGCGAGCCGAGGTCGTGCTCGATCTCGACTATCGCCCGAGCATGTGGCCCGATCGCGATGCCGCCCACGACGTTGCGCTCGCCGCGGTACGCCGCTCCACCATCGTGGTCGGCAATCGCGTCGAGTGCGAGGTCGCGATCGGCGAGACCGATCCCGATCGCGCAGCCGATGCGCTCCTCGCTGAAGGAGTGCGCCTGGCCATCGTCAAGCGCGGTGGTGACGGCGTGCTGCTCGCGACGCAGGATCAGCGCTGGACGATCCCACCCCTGCCCATCGACGTGCTGTGTGGACTCGGGGCGGGCGATGCCTTTGGCGGTGCGCTCGTCCACGGCCTGCTCTCGGACTGGACCGTGCCCGAGATCGGGATGTTCGCCAACGCCGCGGGGGCGCATGTCGCGACCAAGCTGACCTGCGCAGACGCCATGCCCACGATCGACGAGGTCGAAACCATGATGGCGCGAGGGGAGTCCTGATGCTGGATCGCGATGACTACGCCGCGCTCTGCGAGGCGCGCCTCTTCGAGCCGGCGTCGCTCCAGCGCGCGCTGCGCGATCGCCCGAGGCGCCCGCTGGTCGGAGGCGATGGCAATCTGCTCATCCTCGCTGCCGATCACACCGCGCGGGGGATGATCGCGGTGGGCAGCGACCCCCTGGCGGTTGCCGACCGTTACGAGTTGCTCGACCGCCTGATTCGTGGACTCAGTGTGCCCGGGGTCGATGGCGTGATGGCGAGTGCCGACATCCTGGAGGAGTTGGCCTGGCTCGGTGCACTCGACGCTCGCGTCGCCATCGGCACGATCAATCGCGGGGGCATCAAGGGTGCCCTGTGGGAACTCGATGACCGAATCACGGCGTATGACCCCGATCACATCGCCTCGGCCGGTCTCGACGGTGGGAAGGTGCTGCTGCGCATCGAATTCACCGATCCGGGAGTGGCGCGCACGATCGAGATGTGTGGCGAGGTCGTCACGCGCTTGGCCGACCAGAGCATCGCATGCATGGTCGAGCCCCTTCCCTACCTCAAGGACGACAAGGGACGCGCCTAT
>JALQSY010000288.1 GCA_023264215.1 Candidatus Nanopelagicales bacterium | reverse complement strand
CCGAGCGCTATCGCGTTCATCAAGGGCGATCCGGTCGAGGGTGCGAAGAGCCTGAAGGCCTTCGCCAAGGACAACCCCCTGCTGGTCCTGAAGGCCGGCTACATGGACGGCCGCATCCTCAATGCGTCGGAGGTCAAGAAACTCGCTGACCTCGAGTCGCGCGAGGTGCTGCTCGCCAAGCTCGCCGGTGCGATGAAGGCGTCGATGTCGCAGGCCGTATCGCTCTTCGCCGCGCCGCTCTCCCAGACCGCACGGACAGTCGATGCCCTGCGCGTCAAGGCCGAGGCCGACCCGTCGATCATCGGCGGAGCCGGGGCTGCCCCCTCCAAGGTCGAGGAGGCGGTGGCCGCAGTCGAGCACGTCGCGGAGGAGGCCGTCGAGGCGGTCGAGCACGCGGTCGAGGACGTGGCCGAGGCGGTCGAGCACGCCGTCGAGGGCGTCGCGCACAAGGTCGAGGAAATGCTCCATCACGGCGATGCCGCTCCCGAGGCGGCCGCAGGCACCGAGTCCACCACCCCCACCGAGGGCTGAGGCCCACCCAGCCCGCCGGGTCGGCGGGCCATCCCCGGCCCTCGGCCGGCCAACGAAAGGACGCCACCATGGCGAAGATGAGCACCGATGAGCTGCTCGATGTGTTCAAGGAGATGACCCTCATCGAGCTCTCTGAGTTCGTGAAGGCATTCGAGGAGACCTTCGAGGTCACCGCGGCCGCTCCCGTGGCCGTTGCCGCTGCTGCACCCGCCGCTGGTGGCGGTGGCGAGGCTGCTGCTGCCGGTGGCGATCAGGATGAGTTCGACGTCATCCTCGAGGCCGGCGGCGACAACAAGATCCCGGTCATCAAGGAGGTGCGCGCGCTCACCAACCTCGGCCTGAAGGAGGCCAAGGACCTGGTCGAGGGCGCTCCCAAGCCCGTCCTGGAGAAGGTCAACAAGGAGACCGCCGACAAGGCCAAGGCCGCCCTCGAGGGCGCTGGCGCGACGGTCACCGTCAAGTAGTCCACGCACGTCCCGCCGCAGGGGGCACCGGGTCTTCCCGGTGCCCCCTGCGCATGTCCGCCCTGCGACGTCCCCGCTCGCCGTCTCGCGCGCTGAAATGACAGTTCGCGACCCCGAAGGTGTCATTTCAGCGCGCGGAACATCGTTCCCGCGGCCGGCCGACCTCGATGGGAGGTCCCGCGTCGGCGGACGCGGTGCCCGTTTCGCCCGATACGGCCCCGCGCTCGCGGCATTGAGTGATCACAGTCTGGTGTCGTCGCTTGACTCCGCGGCCCATCGGAGCCACGATCTACCCGCGCAACACCTCCGGGGCCGGATTGCCCGTCGAGCACGGCATCGCCGTACGACTGGCTCGCATCCGACACCACGCCGAGGAGTTCGCCCGCCCCCGGGGGCCTGTCGCCCCGGGGACCGCAGGTCGGTTCGACCACGCGGCCAGGGCGCGCTCGAGGGCCGGTGACGGTACCCCCCGGGGTCGACAGCGGCGTGCCCAGAGGGTAGGCTGCCGCTTTGCGCTGCTCCCGACCGGTTTGACACCGGCGCTGCCGCGCGTCCCGGCACACGTGGAAGGACCCCTCTTGGCCGCCTCGCGCTCCTCCGATCTGTCCCCCCAGCTGCACCGCGCGTCCTTCGCCAAGATCCGAGAGCCCCTGGCGGTCCCGGACCTCCTGGCGCTGCAGACCGCGAGCTTCGACTGGCTCCTGGGCAACGAGGCCTGGCGGGCCCGCGTCGACGCGGCCATCGCCGAGGGCCGCAAGGATGTGCCGACGACCTCCGGCCTGGAGGAGATCTTCGCCGAGATCAGCCCCATCGAGGACTTCTCCGGCTCGATGTCCCTGTCCTTCAGCGACCATCGCTTCGAGCCGCCGAAGTACACCGCTGAGCAGTGCATGGAGAAGGACTTCACCTACTCCGCGCCACTGTTCGTCACCGCCGAGTTCATGAACAACGAGACCGGCGAGATCAAGTCCCAGACCGTCTTCATGGGTGAGTTCCCCCTGATGACGAAGAAGGGCACATTCATCATCAACGGCACCGAGCGTGTCGTGGTCTCGCAGCTCGTCCGCTCTCCCGGCGTCTACTTCGAGCGCACGCCCGACAAGACGAGCGACAAGGACGTCTTCGTCGCCAAGATCATCCCCAGTCGCGGTGCGTGGCTGGAGTTCGAGGTCGACAAGAAGGACCTG
>JALQSY010000287.1 GCA_023264215.1 Candidatus Nanopelagicales bacterium | reverse complement strand
TCGCTGCCCGAGGCGCACACCGACTTCATCTTCCCCGTCGTCGGCGAGGAGCTCGGCCTGATCGGCACCCTCGCGGTGCTCGCACTGTTCGCGGTCATCGCCTTCGTGGCCTTCCGGCTCGTGCACTCCGCGGACGATGCGTTCGTGCGACTGGCCTCCGCCGGCGTCGGCACGTGGATCGTCTTCCAGGCCGTGGTCAACATCGGCGCCGTACTGTCGCTGCTGCCCATCACCGGAGTGCCGCTGCCGCTGGTGTCCTATGGCGGGTCATCGCTCGTGCCGCTGCTCATCTCGCTCGGCATGCTCATGTCCTTCGCGCGCAGCGCGGGCGCGACCGCCGGCGGCGCGCCCGTCTCGCTCACCGTCATCGACGGCGGCCCCTACGCATCGCGCAAGCCCGCCGCGCGGAAGCGCCGGGCCAGCCCGACAGGGGCGGCTCGGCCGACCCGCCGGGCCAGCCCGACAGGGGCGGCTCGGCCGACCCGCTGGGCCCGAACGAAGTGAAGGTGCTGCTCGCCGCCGGAGGCACGGCGGGGCACATCGAGCCGGCGCTCACGCTGGCCGACACCCTCACCGCGGATGATCCGAGCGCGGAGGTCGTCTTCGTCGGTCGATCGGTCGGGCTCGAGGCGCGCCTGATCCCCGAGCGCGGCAGGCGGCTGCGCACGCTGCCCGCGGTGCCGATGCCGCGCAAGCCGTCGACGGACATGCTGCTCATCGCCCCGCGGCTGGCCGGCTCGCTGCGGCAGATGCGACGCATCCTCGCCGAGGAGAAGCCGGACGTCGTGGTCGGCTTCGGCGGCTACGTCGCCGCCCCGGCGTACCTCGCGGCGCGCTCCGCGGGGATCCCCGTCGTCATCCACGAGGCCAATGCGCGTGCGGGGATCGCCAATCGGCTCGGGGCGCGATTCACGCCGTTCGTGGCCGAGGCCGTCGCGGGATCGATCCCGGGCGCGGTGACGATGGGCATGCCGCTGCGCTCGTCGATCGTCGCGCTGGACCGCGACGCGCAGCGTGCCCAGGCGCGCGCGCACTTCGGGCTCGAGCCCGACCGCACGACCCTGCTGGTCTTCGGCGGCTCGCTCGGCGCCAAGCGCCTCAATGAGGTGGTGACCGGCGCGGCCGGCGACCTGCGCGCCGCGGGCGTGCAGGTGCTGCACGCGGTGGGGGAGAGCGCCGCGGGCGTGGAACCGGTGGCCGATCATCCGGTGCCGTATGTGACGCTGCCCTACATCGACCGCATGGATCTCGCCTACGCCGCAGCCGACCTCGCGATCACGCGGGCCGGCGCGATGACCTGCGCTGAACTAGCCGCTGTCGGGCTGCCCGCGGTCTACGTCCCGCTGCCGATCGGCAATGGCGAGCAGCGGCTCAACGCCCAGCCGGTCGTCGCGGCCGGCGGAGGCCTGCTCA
This sequence comes from Candidatus Nanopelagicales bacterium, assembly GCA_023264215.1. Next base: position 772 of record JALQSY010000287.1, on the reverse strand, counting down.
TCGAGGACGCCGACTTCACCCCGGGTGCGCTGCGCGCGCAGGTGCTGCCGCTGCTGGCTGATCGTGGTCGGCTCGCGGCCATGGGACGGGCCGCATCCGGCCACGGCGTCCGCGATGGCGACCGGCGCCTGGCCGACATGGTGCGCACGGCGGCGTCCGGCGGGGGCGCGTGATGCCCGGCGGATCGGCCGAGCCGCCCGTGCCGAGCAGGGGCTTGTCGCTGGACACGGTCACGCGCGTGCACCTCATCGGGATCGGCGGGGCGGGCATGTCCGCGCTCGCACGGCTGATGCTCGCGCAGGGCGTGCCGGTGTCGGGAAGCGACGCCAAGGAGTCCCGTCGTCTCACGGCCCTGCGCGCGCTGGGTGCGCAGGTGCACATCGGCCACGCGGTCACCTGCCTCGACGGCGAGCCGCCGGTGTCGGTGGTTGTCGCGTCCACGGCGATCCCGCCGACCAACCCTGAGGTCGTCGAGGCGCGCCGGCGCGGGCTGCCGGTCTGGACGCGAGCCGAGGCGCTCAATGCGGTCATGTCCGGCCGCCAGCCGATCGCCATCGCCGGCACGCACGGCAAGACCACGACGACGTCGATGACGGTGGTCGCGTTGCACGCCGGCGGGATCGATCCGACCTTCGCGATCGGCGGTGAGCTGAACGAGGCCGGCACGAACGCGCACGCGGGGTCCGACCCGATCGCGGTCGCCGAGGCGGACGAGTCGGACCGTTCGTTCCTCGCGTACGAGTCCGACGTCGCCATCGTCACGAACATCGAG
>JALQSY010000286.1 GCA_023264215.1 Candidatus Nanopelagicales bacterium | reverse complement strand
GCGCAGGTCAGCGTACGCCGACCAGGGCGCGCCGTACTTCTCGACGATGGCGATGCAACTCGTGCCGCGAGTGAAGTCAACGACCTTCGTCCAGCGTCCGTCGATCTTGCCGTAGACGTGAGGTGGTGGGTCCGCATGCTTGACGCCAGGGCAGCGCTTCTTCCACGGCAACTCCTGCACCGTGATCCAGTCCCGGTCTGAGTCGGATCGCAGGATGCGCAGGCAGTCGGGCCCGTAGGACGTCGGCAACTCGCGCGCGAGCGCTGCCTTGGCCTTGCCCGTGACCTCGGACATGCCCGGCGTCGAGGCAGCCAGCGCACTCGGCGTCGCGAACGACGTCAGAGCAAGGATGGCGCCGGCAAGAATTCCCAGGGATCGCTTCATGCCCATTCCCTCCTCACGGTGGCGGCAAGGTTACGCCGTCAGAGCGCGCGAGGGCGGCCGAGTGGACAGGGCGACGCTGGGCCCATCCCACCCCCGCCGACCTGGCGACACGCGACTCCTACCCTGCCGCTGTGAGGCACGAGCTATGGGCGGCGTACCTCGCGACCGTGATCGACGTGACGCTGCCCGATGGGAGCACGCGACTGCTGGAGCAGGTGCGCGAGCAGTCGCCGCAGGAGTGGCCCTTCACCGAGCAGGTCGCGTGGATCCTCACCGCGTGCAATCCACGCAGCATCGAGCTGGCTCCCGAGGTCAACGCCGAGCGCCATGCGCAGATGGGGCGCCAGATCGCCGAGCTGGGCCTCATCGCCTATCCCAACCTCGGCTACGACCCGGCCGATCCGACCTGGTGCGAGGCGGGCTACACCATCGTCGGCGGCGACGAGGCCACCGTGTGCGACCTCGCGCGGGCCTGGGAGCAGAACGCTGTCTTCCGCTGGGCGCCGGCCGAATTCGAACTCGTCGGCGTGCTCATGGAGCGCCGTGACGTGCACGGGTGGCGCTGGGCGGCGTAGGCGCTACCGGTAGACGTCGCGGCGATGACCTATCGTCACCACGACGATGCACAAGACGCCGTCGTGGATCGTGTACAGGATGCGATAGTCGCCTACGCGCAGCCGCCAGCCCTCGCGTCCACGCAGTGGTCGACTCGATGGCGGACGCGGATCTCGCGCGAGCAACGCAATGGCGCCTCGCACGCGCGGCAGATCAGCTGGATCGATCCGCCGAAGTGCGCGCAGGGCTGCTGGTCGCACTTCGATGCGGTACAGCCCACCGGAAGCGGATGCGCCGGTGCGCCGGGCCATCAGGTCCAGCCAAGGTCAGCCTTGACCTGATCCCAGGGAATGCTGTCGCCGGACTCGGCCATCGCCGCGTCGAACGCCGCGACGTCCTGGGCTTCCTCCCAGGCTTCGAGCAACTCGGCGTGACGCTCGGGGCTGAGGACGACGGCGACAGCGCGGTTATGGCGCTCGATCGTGACGGCCTCGTGCTGGGCCAGCGCGATCACGTCGGGCAGGGCCTGCCGAGCCTCACTACTGCTGATGCGAGCCATGCCCGTACCGTACGTTCTTTGCTTGGTTTTGTACATGAATCCTCCCGGGCCTGGCGGGAGTTTCCTCAACCCGGGGGCCAGATATCGAGTACTCGACGCCAGCTGTGGACGACAGGGCGCTCGGGGCTCGGGCCCCTCAACGCAGCAGCGCGGGCGACCCCCGAGAGGGTCGCCCGCGCGTGGGTGCTGGTGGGACTACTCGCCAGCGATGTTCGCCGACTTGTCGAGGCCCTTCTCGAGGTCCTCGAGAGCAGCGGCGACGTCGCCCTTGTCGATGGCCTTGCCGGCCTTCTTGGTGGCGCGCGTCAGAGCCTTGTCGATGTCGGTGTCGATCGCGTCGACGGCGACGGCGACGAGAGCGGCCTCGCCGTCCTCGAGGTAGGCGCCGAGCTCCTTCATGTCCTTGCGGCTGATGCCGCCGGCGAAGTGGCCGATCGCACCGGCGACGACGCCGACGCCCGCGGCACCACCCACGGCCGAAGCCACGACGGCGATACCGGCCGGCGGGAAGACTGCGCCGATGATGGCACCGGCGACGACGCCGACACCCGCGGCGACGGCGCCGGCGTGCGTGGTCTCGTGCACGTGCAGACGACCCTTGTCGTTCTTGGAGACGATGGCAGCGGTGAGATCGCGGATCTCGCCGTCGCGCTTGATGGCCTTCAGGGCCTCGAGGTCAGCCTTGGCGTCC
>JALQSY010000285.1 GCA_023264215.1 Candidatus Nanopelagicales bacterium | reverse complement strand
CGGGCCTACGGCGACGAGCTTGGCGATCGGGGCCTTGTTCTCGACCCACCAGTCCAGGCCGCTCATGGCCTGGATGCAGTAGGAGGACCCGGACTCCAGCAGAACGCCGCCATCGGTCTCGGGGAACTGCCAGCCCGACCACCAGGATGCCGGGACGCCGATAACGTTGTCGGCCTCCATGTCCCCGAGGATCGCCTGGGTCTGCGGGGTGCCGAGCGTCTGGGCGAGAGCGAGGATGTTGGGCTCGATGGCGCGGTACTCCTGGCTGTGCACGGCGGGGTCGTACTTGTTGTCACGGGTATTGGCGGCCATGTTGACGTCGAAGCCGGAGATGCCGCCCTGCTCGTTGACGTAGGTCCAGAAGTCCTGCTGCCCGGTGACCACCTGCGTGGCGAGCGGCGCGAACGGCCCCTCGGTCAGGTCGGACAGGACGCCGAGGTAGATGCACCCGTTGTCGGGGTTGATCGCCTCGGGGCAGGGCTCCTCGGTGACGCCGATGTCGAAGACGATCCCGTCGCGAGGCGACGTGCCTCCCTCGGACGAGGACTCCTGGGTCGGGGTCGCGTCGCCGCCACCACCACTGCATCCCGCGAGCACCAGGGCAGCCGCCCCCACGCCCGCGAGGACCTTTGCCACGCGCTTGGAAACCACGTCTCCTCCTCATGCCGTCGCCCGGTAGCGGCGCCTTCTCAGGGCCCCCCGGCCCTGACGGGCCACTCTGTCAAATAATCGGGGCTTCCGCATCGCAAAGTTCGGCGCGCGCCGGGACCAATCCTTGGCAAGATGGCTGGGCATCAGGGCGGATTCGTCTCCCGGGGGCCGGTTGCGCCTCGGACCGGACCGCCGAGGAAGGAGAAGCGCCCGGTGCTCGCCGTAGAGAACCTCGAGGGGGTCTACGAGGACGTGATCCTCGTGCTCAAGGGGGTCAGCCTCCAGGTCCCCGAAGGCCAGATCGTGGCCCTGCTCGGTCCCAACGGGGCGGGCAAGACGACCGTCATCCGCGCCATGACCGGCCTGCTCGACGTCCACCGCGGGCGCATCTCCAAGGGCCGGGTCACCCTGGACGGCGAGGACCTGGGCGGCCTGACGGCACCCAAGATCGTCCAGGCCGGGGTCGGCCAGGTGATGGAGGGGCGGCGGATCTTCCGCGAGTTCACGGTGGAGGAGAACCTCAAGGCCGGCGGCCACATCGCATCTCGCGCGGACATCGCCGCAGGCCTGGATCGCGCGTACACGATGTTCCCTGTCCTCGCCGAGCGGCGCAAGCAGACCGCGGGCTATCTCTCCGGAGGCGAGCAGCAGATGCTCGCCATCGGGCGCGCGCTCATGTCCAAGCCCCGCTACCTGCTGCTCGACGAGCCTTCCTTGGGCGTGGCGCCCAAGATCGTCCAGCAACTGCGCGATCTCATCGTGCAGATCAAGGAGTCGGGCACCTCCGTCCTGCTCGTGGAGCAGAACGCATCGATGGCCCTATCGATCGCCGATCACGGATTCGTGCTCGAGACGGGGCGGGTCGTCATGGACAAGCCCGCGGCCCAGCTGCGGGAGGACGACGACATCCGCGAGTTCTACCTCGGACTCAGGGGCGACGAGCGTGGCTCCCTGCGCGACGTCAAGCAGTACCGGAGAAGGAAGCGGTGGTTGAGTTGAGCGGGGATTCCCTCCTGCGCGCCGAGGGGATCTCCCTCTCCTTCGGCGGCACCCAGGCGATCCGTGACGTCAGTTTCGACGTCCGGGAGGGCGAGCTCTTCGCCATCATCGGCCCCAATGGCGCCGGCAAGACCTCGATCTTCAACTGCATCTCCGGCGTCTACCGGCCCCAGCAGGGGTCGATCCTCTTCCAGGGGACCAACCTCATCGGGCAGGCACCCGAGCGCATCGCCGAGCTCGGCGTCGCGCGGATGTTCCAGAACATCGAGCTCTTCGACAATCTCACGGTCCTCGACAACCTCATGCTCGGACGCGCTCTCCACATGAACTACTCGATCGCGTCCGCGTTCCTCTTCAGCCGCAAGGCCAAGCGCGAGGAGGTGGCCAATCGCGAGGTGGTCGAGGGCATCATCGACTTCCTCGACATCGAGAGCCACCGCAGTTTCCCGGTGGGCATGCTGCCCTACGGCGTGAAGAAGCGGGTCGAGCTCGGACGGGCCCTCGCCATGGAGCCCACGCTCCTGCTGCTCGACGAGCCGA
>JALQSY010000284.1 GCA_023264215.1 Candidatus Nanopelagicales bacterium | reverse complement strand
CCATGAAGTTGTGCAGGAGGAAGACGGCGAGGGGGAGTGCGAACATCGTGTGAGCCACCCAGAGGGGGATGTAGGTGCCCCCGAGGTCCAGGTCGGGGATCACCGTGATGGGGCCGATGCTCCAGCCCAGGTTGAACATCTGCAGGAGGGGAAGAAGGGCCATCTGGAGCGGCACGATCTGCAAAGCGAAGATGGCGAAGAACAGCAGCGTGGCGCCGCGGAACGGCACCCACGCGAGGGCGTAGGCGCACATGGTCGCGATGACGAGGGGGAAGATCGCCGCGGGAATCGCGATGGCGAAGGAGTTGAAGAAGTAGGGCAGGATGCCGCCGGCGATGACGTCTCCTCCGCCGAGGACCTCGACGTAGTTCTCCAACGTCAACTCGGGGTCGGTGAAGACCGTCCACCATCCGCTGTTGACGGCCGGTCCAGACGGACGCAGCGATGTGACGAGAAGTCCGAATGTGGGGATGGTCCACAGGATCGTGAGCACGATCACCAGGGCTGTTGCCCACGGGCTGCTGAGGCTTCGCCGCACCGCCTGGGGAATGGAGGTTTCCTTGCCGGACGGTGCCGGCATCGGGATGATCTCGTGCGCTTCGACGCTCATCGGACGGCCCGTTCCTTGCGAAGTTGGACGATGTTGTAGGCGACCAGCGGGATGACTCCCAGGAACAGGATCACGGCTAGCGCCGAGCCTCTCCCGACGTCGAACTGGACGAAGGCCTGGCTGTACATCTCATTGGCGACGATCTGCGTGCCGAAGTTGCCGTTGGTCATCACTCGGACGATGTCGAAGATCTTGAGCGTGGCGATCATGATCGTGGTCACGACGACGATGAGGGTGGTGCGGATCATCGGGATCGTGACGCGACTGAACAGGCGCCAGCCGGTCGCGCCATCGAGGGTGGCGGCCTCGACGACGTCGGAGGGGATGGCCTTGATGGCGGCTGAGAGGACGACCATGGCGAATCCGGTCTGAATCCAGATCATGATCACCATGAGCAGGAAGTTGTTCCACGGCTGCAGAAGGAGCCAGTTCGGCGGCTCGAGTCCGATCCAGATGACGATCTGGCTGAGCAGGCCCACCTGCTCCTGGCTCGGGTCGCGGTAGGCGTAGACCAGGCCCCAGATGATGCTGGCGCCGACGAAGGAGATCGCCATCGGCATGAAGATCAAGGACTTGGGGATGGATTCGCGGCGCATCCGGTCGAGGAGCAGGGCGAGGATCAGGCCGACGACCGTCGAGAACAGCGGCGCGATGACGATCCACATCGCCGTGTTGATGAGCACCTGCTGATTGGACTCCGTGGTGAGGATCCACCCGTAGTTCTGCAGTCCGATGAACTTCTTGCCGCTCGCGTTGAACATGCTCTTGTAGATCGTCTGGAAGGTCGGGACGACGAGCCCGATGATCAGCAGGATGATCGCGGGGCCGAGGAAGGCGATCATCGCGACGGGGTTCGCGAGCCGGCCCCGGATGCGCCCGAGCACGAAGAAGACGATGAGCAGGATGGCGAAGAAGACAGCAACGCCCGATGCGGCGGTCCCGAGCTTGGGGAGCCCATCGAGCACTTGCTGCCAGATCATCGTCTCTCCCGTGTACGCGGCTTCGGCTGATGACGGACGGGGCCCGAGGGAGTGTCTACACCCTCGGGCCCCGTCGCGTGAGTCATTCCATCGTGATGAATGGAAGTCAGGACATGCGTGCTACTCGGCGGGCCACGCCGCGTCGATGTCCTTGAGCACCTGCTCGGTCGGCTTGTCCTCAGCGAACCACGCCGTCATCTCCTTCCACATGGCACCTGCGCCCACAGCCGCCGGCATGAGGTCGGAGGCGTCGAAGCGGAAGGTGCCCTGGGGATCAGTGAGGTACTGCGCGGAGAGCTGGTCGATGGAGCCGGCGACGTAGGCGTCGAGCGGCACACCGCTGTTGGCCGATACCCACGTGCCCTCCTTGACCTTCGCCGTGGCGAACTCCGCCGAGGCGAGGAACGTCTGCGCTGCGACGACCTCGGGGCGATCGGCGAACGCGGTCACGAACTCGCCGCCGCCGACGACGGGCGTCGGGACGTTGTCGTTCATCGCGGGAAGGTAGAAGGCGTAGGCGTCGCCGTCCTCGGCCACCACGGCATCCGGGTTGAACTCCGCCCAGAAGTTGGCGTAGAAGGAGGCCTGCTGCGGCATGCCGCA
>JALQSY010000283.1 GCA_023264215.1 Candidatus Nanopelagicales bacterium | reverse complement strand
ATGCGCTAGTGATCAGCGAAACGCCCATTCCGGCGACGCCCGCAACCCTGACTGCACGCATTCACGACAAAGGGGGTGAAGCACTGGAGCCGATGGGGCTGGTGCGGATTGAGCTAGATCTGGAGGGCATGATCACATGACCCTCATCGACCCCACGACCATCTCTAGCCCGGCGATGCGGTGGTGATCCGCGTACTCCCTGTCATCCTGGCCGCCCTCGTAGTCACGGCTCTCTCCGGCTGCGCCTCCCGCTGGGACGGCATGATCGATAGCGAGTGCGCGCGCCTGCTGCGCGGCGATGCGCTGGACCGCGCGAGCGCGGAGCGGCTGGGCTGTGAGTGACCCCTATCGCCACCTGCCGGCCGACCCCGCGCCGACTCTGGCGTACCTGACGCTGGCCGAGCACTGGCTGCGGAGGCAGGTCTACTACCTGCACGACCGGGACAATGCGCGCATCGGACGCCCGCTCGACGAGTGGCGCACGCTGCTGCCGGAGATCCTGCGCCGCCTTGAGCGATTGTCCGAGGGCGTGCTGCCCATCGGGGACGATTGCGATGCGTGGAGCATGACCGCCATCGACATCGCGCGCTGGGCCGGCGTGCCGATGAATGACTGCTACCTCGCGCTGGTTGCCTCTCCGCTGGCGCAGATCCAGGGGCAGAAGATGGACCACATGATCGGCGCGGTGAGCATCGACGGCGACCTGTACGTCGTCGGTGACACGTTCAGGGCGGGGCCGTACCCGATAGAGCAGTGTATGCACCGCATCTGGCGCACTCACGCGCTCCCGCTCGCAGATTACGACTGGCGCTCCGGCGCGTTGGAGGACTGACAGATGGCGACCTCTAGCCCGGCGATGCGCTGGTGAGCACCAGAACATCCATCCGCGATAGCGAACTCAGGAGGCTCTAACAATGGCGACCGAAACGGCGTCACAGACTGCCCGCTACACCTTCACTGAAGACGGCACGCTGACCGTCACCGGACGAGGCCAGTGCATCGTCAAGGTGGTGGGCAACACGTGGGGTGGAGGCACGATGAGCCTGCTCGATGACGTGTGCGTGGCAGACGAGTTCAAGGCCATAGATATTGACGGAACGGCGATCACGCTCAACACCGGCTCGCGGACCTATTACCTCGAGGGCTATCACCCGTCCGATCGCGTTCAGCTGCGGCTGTCCCTGGCGAGCTCGACGAGCCCTGACATCGACGTCTACGTCTCGTTCGACTTTCCGCCGGCAATCTGATGCGCATCGCCCTCGTAGGCCTGCACGAGCTCACCATGAGTGGGTTTGACCCGCAAGGCTGGGATGAGGTCTTCGGCTTGGCCCACGACCTCGAGACGCCCATCCGCTGCACGCATGCCTTCGAGGCGCACAGCAGGGAGATCGTGGCAGCCCACAACCCGGCACACGTTGATCGCCTGCGCTTGCTGGCCGAGATTATGCCGCTGTGGACTGCGTGGGATTGGCCGCGGCTAGGGCCGAGCCACCGCGTTGTGCCCTACACCAGCCTCACCTATGGCTCCCGCATCGAGTCCAGTATCGCTTACCTCATGGCAGCAGCTATCGATCACGACCCTGACGTCATCGGGATCTACGGCGTCGACATGGCCGAGGGCGAGGAGTACGGCTACCAGCGGCCGAACATGGCCTATCTGATCGGTGTGGCAGAGGCCCTCGGGATCAACGTCGAGCTCCATGAAGCGTCACGCCTGCTGCGTAGCGAGTGGACAGGAGGCTGCTATGGGCATCCAGCGAACGTCGGAGACATGGACTACAAGCTCGGCCCGCAAGCGCCTGTACAAGACAGCACGCTGGCGGCGACTGCGTGAGGACCAGCTCCGACGCCATCCGCTGTGCCAATGCCCACACCACAAGGGCACGGACCCGGCTGCTGTCGCTGACGTCGTGGATCACATCACTCCACACCGTGGCGACGCGCGCTTGTTCCATGATCCCCGCAACCTCCAAAGCATGCAGAAACAATGTCACGATCGATTCAAGCAGCAGGAGGAGAAAGGCGGAGCAGGGTTCTGGCGCGGTTGTGGTGTCAATGGCGAACCATTGGACAGCTCGCACCCCTGGCACGAATAGGCCCCTGAGAGGCCCGCAGAGCGCCGGTGAGGCGTTTTCTGTGGGAAGCAGGGGGGTAGGGGAGGGGGTCGACCTTCCGTCGCGACAAGGAAGGGAC
>JALQSY010000282.1 GCA_023264215.1 Candidatus Nanopelagicales bacterium | reverse complement strand
CGCCTTTCGGCCCCTTCACGGCGGTCTTGCCCAGGATCAGCGATTTCAGGCGCGCATAGATGTTGCGGTCCAGGATCGCCTGTTCGTCGTCCCGGTCGCGGGCCAGACGCTCGACTTCCTCACGCTCGATCTGCAGGGCGCGTTCGTCCTTGTCCACACCATGGCGGTTGAAGACGCGGACTTCCACGATGGTCCCGTAGGCCCCCGGCGGCAGGCGCAGGGACGTGTCGCGCACGTCCGACGCCTTTTCGCCGAAGATGGCGCGCAGAAGCTTTTCTTCCGGCGTCATCGGGCAGGAAGGCCACGCCGACGGCGTACTCCCCCGCCGGCGGCAGATCGTCGCCGATCACCCGGCGCAGGAAGCGATCGGGCACCTGGATGAGGATCCCTGCGCCGTCGCCGGAGTCCGGCTCGGCCCCGGAGGCTCCACGGTGGTCGAGGTTGAGCAGGGCGGTGAGGGCGAGCGCGACGATCTCGTGGGAGGCCTCGCCGGACAGGCGCGCGATGAACGCGACACCGCAGGCGTCATGCTCGGCGGCGGGATCGTAGAGCCCCTGGGCCGGGGGTACAGCCGAGTACGGCATCGCCTGCTGGGGAACGAACAAGGCCAACTCCTCCACGTCGATCAGCCCCGCGCGAGCGGGGAGATGACGGGACGCCGTTGGCCCGTGGCCCAGACCCTAGCAGGGGCGCGGACGCGAATCTCCCCGAGGGATCTGCTCCCCGGAACACGGGAAATCGACACCTACCGGCGCCGGGAAGTGTCGATTTCCTGAGTTCCCGGCCGGGTGCCTGGGCGGGGGTGGCTCAGTGGCCGGGTGCTTGTGCGGAGGCGCCTCAGCGGCCGGGTGCTTCCGCGGGGGTGGCTCAGCGCACCAGGGTGGTCCGCACCTGGCTCGTGGCGATCGGCGCGGACCCCGACGTCGCGACGACGCGCCACTGGTAGACCCGGCCCGCCGGCGCCGAGTCGGGTACGGCGACCTTGAACCGATAGGAGCCGCTCGCCTTCACCGACTGGCGGCTCTCCGAGCGCCAGGCTCGCCCGTCCCATCGGACCTGCAGGGTCACCTTCGTGCGATCCCCGCCGCCGACGACCCTGCCGCGGAGCACCGCCGTCGCGCCGGGGTCGATGGAGATGCCCGGGCATCGCAGGACGACCTGCGCGCCGCGCCGATCCTGTGCGGCGCCCGTGCGCGAGGCCGCGCGTCCGGTCGCCGTGAACGTCATCGCGGGCTCGCAGTCCGCCGTGAGGCCCGTCGCGTCACCGCGCTCGCACACCCCACCACGGACGTCTCCGCCGTTCCACACCTGCCGCCAGCAGTTGCGCAGTGCGAGCTGGCCCCAGTAGTTCGGGTGCAAGGACTCCTGCTGGTAGGTCTCGAAGGCGTTGATGATGTTGATCTCCATCACCCACTCGCTGCGGTCGACCGCGTCCTTGTCGCGCCAGCTGGAGGGCCCGCCGAGGCCGATGCGCGACACGGCGTCATGGCAGAGCTGGCGCTGGGAGAAGGCGCGCGAGGAGTCCATCACCGCCACCTGAAGCGACGGTCGCTGCGCGGACGCATCCCCGGCTGCGCCGCGGAACGTGCTGTTCACCAGGGGCAGCAGGGTGGTGGCGGCCCAGTCCAGGTCGGCGTTCGTGAACCCGCAGCCGCCGCGGTTCTGCCGCAGGATGTCGTAGCGCATGTTGCTCGCGCCCGGCAGGGGCTGCGGATACATCTGCAGGACCAGCGTCCAGTCGGCGTCGTCGTAGCCGGCCCTCTCCATCGCGGTCGCGACGTTGAGGATCGCGCGAGCGGTGTCGGCGCGGACGCGGTCGACCGCGGAGCCGGAGATGAGGGACTGGACCTTGGGGTCATCCTTGCACTTGGAGCTGATCGTCAGCAGGTAGTCCTGCACGCACTGGGCGATGATGTCGGCGAATCCGAAGTCGTTTCCGCCGATCGAGAGCGCGACCATGCGGACGTTGTTCTGCGACGCGAACTCCTGGAGCATCAGCGCCTGGCCCTTGCGGCCGCCTTCGTCGTAGAAGTCGATGCCCGGCTTGAAGTAGCCGTCGCCGTCGAACTTCGTGCGCGTGACCGCTCCGCTGCACGCGAGGTTGAGCGACCTGGCGACGCCGATGTGGATGGCGGCGGACTTCGAGCGGTGGCAGCGCTCGATGCTCTCCCGATCGCCCGCGTCCCAGTACGCCGCGCGTC
>JALQSY010000281.1 GCA_023264215.1 Candidatus Nanopelagicales bacterium | reverse complement strand
CGGGCCAGGACGAGGGTGCCTACGACAAGATCCCGCTCAAGGCAGCGCACTCGCTGTCGAAACTGTGGAAGATCATCAAGGCGGACATCGCATCCGTGCGCCAGCCGCTGCTGCTCTTCCGCAGTGCCGAGGATCACGTCGTCGAAGCCTCCAACGCGAAGTTCATCCTCGATCACGTGTCGAGCACCGACAAGACCGAGGTCGTGCTCCCGGACTCCTACCACGTGGCGACGCTCGACAACGACGCCGAGACGATCGTGGGCGACAGCATCGACTTCGTGAGACGCCTGAGCTGAGGCCATGTCCGGTCTGCCCGCCGCGGCGTACGCGAAACTCGTCGACGTCGATCCGCCGATCGTCGAGCACGTGCTCGAGTTGCTTGCCCACGCGCAGATCCCGGCATACGCCGAGCCCCTCGTCGGCGACACCGGTCCCTACCGCGACGTCCGGGCCCCGGACCGTCCGACGACGCGGATCTACGTCGAGCGGACGCGCCTCGGGGCCGCGCGCGCCGCGATCGCCGAGGGACTGCCCTCGCTGAAGGCCGACTTCCACGCCGACGCTGCTGCTCGCGCGGATGCCGACGACATGCGTCGGGCGTCATCAGAGCGCATCGACGCGGCGTGGGAGGACATCATCGCCGGCTTCCACACCGCCGAGCCGCCCGCGCGACCGGAGGGATCGGGCCTGTCGCAGCGACTGGTGCGCGAGCACACCGAGCCGCAGCCGGCAGGTCCGCGCGACTACGCGCTGCCCGATGATGTCGACGACGACGGATTCACTCCGCCGCCTCCCCCGCCCATGCCGCGTCCGCGCGACCGCTTCGACCTGCTCGCCTGGATCGGGATCATCGGCGGACCGCTCACCATCATCCTGGCCTTCGTCCTCGGGCTCGGGGGCTGGATCGCCGCGGGCGGCTTCGCCGCCTTCACCGCCGGGTTCATCGCCCTGATCGCTCGAGCCCCCGATCATCGCGACGTCGGAGACGACGGCGCCGTCGTCTGAGCCGCTAGGCGACCTCTGCCACCCGGCGCTTGAGGCCCTTCAGGGCCGTGTCGACGATGACCCGCTCAGCCTTGCGCTTGATCATGCCGATCATCGGGATCTTCACATCGACAGCCAGGCGGTAGTGCACGGTCGTGGACCCGTCGTGCTCGTCGAGCAGGTACGTGCCGTCCATCCCCGTGAGCATGTCGCCGGAGGTCAACTGCCACGAGACCCGCTCGTCGCCGTCCCAGTCGTAGAGCAGTTCATAGGTGTCGCGGATCGGACCGGACTCCAGGTGGAAGCGCGCACGCAGCGGCCGACCGCTCGCATTCTCCTCGAGGACCGTGACCTCGGTGATGCCATCGCTCCACTGCGGGTACGCCGGGAGGTCGGCGATCACGTCCATGATCGTCGACGCGGGCGCATCGATGTCGATGCTCGACTCGGTCTGGTCAGCCATGGGCCTGACTCGCCTCCCCTGGTCGCCTGGCGCCTTCCATCTCGTCCTTGAGCGACCACACCACGCGCTTCCACGCGATCGCGTGACGGCGACGCAGGCGGTCCATCTCCCGCCGCCCGCGCGCTGAGTCCGGCAGCGTCCGGGCCGTGCTCGGAGAGCCGGGGACCGTGGGCTCGCCACGCAGGTAGTAGTGCACGATGACGCCGTCGCCGTAGGCCTCGAGCCAGACCTCCGCGGAGCCGATGAGCTCGCCCGTGACCGACCAGCGGACCCCGTCGAGGCCGCGGTCCATGAAGACCGACAGATCCAGCGTCGGCCACCACTGGCGCCATCGCGCCGGGTCGGCGACGACGCTGGCCAGGCGGGCACGCTCGACCACGACGTACGTCTCGTCCACGAGATCGACCCCTGCCACGGGCCCAGGATAGGCACGCAGCGGTCGGCCCGGTGACCGAGGTTGGGCGTTCAGGTAGACCCCGGGTGGCCCATCCCCTAGCGTGATGCGGGTTACATCTCACCGAGCCATCGGTGGACCTCACAGGGGAGAGACCGTGAAGACCGAGTTCAGCGTCGCCGCCATCATCCCGCCGCCCCCCTCGGGCAGCCTCGTTGACGACATCGTCGACAACGCCCAGACCGCGCCACACCGCATCGCGCTCTCCGTCAATCGTGGCGGCGCGTGGGTCGGCGTGACCTCGCAGCAGGTCCTCGACCAGGTCAAGGCCGTTGCCAAGGGCATCGTCGCGTCCGGGGTCGAGCCCGGCCAGCGCGTC
>JALQSY010000280.1 GCA_023264215.1 Candidatus Nanopelagicales bacterium | reverse complement strand
CCCACATTCATGTCCGGGCGGCGCATACTCTCCCCATGAAGCGCCTCGCCGCCCTGGCCTGCATGGTCCTGACCCTGGCCGTCGCGGTGCCCGCACAGGCGCAGGCCCTCCCGGTGACCTACCGCGTCGACACCAAGGATCCGGTCGTCTTCATCACCATCGATGACGGGATCATCACGCCGGCCGCAGCACTCGCCTACGTCGAGAAGCACCGAATCCCGATCACGAGCTTTCTCACCTCATCCCAGGTCACCGGGAGCAAGGTGCGCTACTTCGAGCGCATCTCCCGCTGGGGCTCGATCCAGAACCACACCACGACGCACGCGAATCTTGCGACGAGCGACAGTGCACTGATCAAGCGCCAGGTCTGCCCCGTCCAGGTGGACTACCGCCGCACCTTCGGGACCAAGCCGTGGATGCTGCGCCCTCCCTACGGCTCGGGACCAACGGGCTCCACGCTCCACGCCATCGCCCGCCGCTGCAAGATCACCGACATCGTGATGTGGGACGCAGTCGTGGACCAGGGACGCCTGACGACGAGGTACGGCGACGGTCTGCGCCCCGGCTCGGTGATCCTGCTGCACTACACGGGGAATCTGGCCAACGACCTCAAGGTCGCGGTCACCGCAGCGCGTGCAAATGGCCTGAAGCCCGCGAATCTCGACGACTACCTGACATCTCCGCGCTAGCGGCTATGACACGCCCTCCATCAGGCGCTTGATCCGAGGCACGACCAGCAGGAAGAGCCCGCCGAGGATGATCGTGCCGATCCCGCAGGAGATGAAGTAGCCGGCCCAGCCGAAGACGTCGACCAGGCGCACCAGTTGGCCGCCGACCGAGTCGCCCACGGCCGTGGCAAGGAACCACAGCGCCAGCATCTGGCTGACCAGGCCCGTGGGCGCCAGTTTCGTCGTGACCGACAGCCCGTTGGGGGAGAGCAGCAACTCGGCCCAGGTCTGCACCAGGAACACCGAGACGATCCACCACAGTGCCGACTTCTCGCCGTTCTCCGCCTGCAGCGCAGCGGGGACCATGATGAGGAAGCTCAGCCCCACTCCGAAGATCGCCATCGCGAACTTGATCGGCGTGGAGGGTGCCCGCTGGCCGAGCTTGGTCCACAGCACCGCGAAGATCGGCGCGAAGATGATGATGAAGACGGGGTTGATCGACTGGATCCAGCTGATCGGCACCGCGAAGACGCCGACGTTGGTGTCGGTGTACGCCGCGACGAACTCGTTGATCGTCGAGCCGCTCTGGTCGTAGATCGCCCAGAAGACGACGGCGGCCAGGAAG
The DNA here is from genome assembly GCA_023264215.1 of Candidatus Nanopelagicales bacterium. Next base: position 933 of record JALQSY010000280.1, on the reverse strand, counting down.
AGGTAGAGGAAGGCCCAGAGCCGATCGCGATTGGCGCTGGTGATCTGGGGCTGCTTGAACAGCCGCCAGAAGTAGACGGCGGCGATCGCGACAACCACCACCGTGAAGAGGACGGTGATGTCCGCAATGCTCAGGCCAAGGACCCCAAGGGTGAGGCCGACGACGATGACGGTGGCCGCCACGACGACGATCGTCTGGACTCCTGCGCGGCGGCGCTCGGCCGGCGAAGCAGGGTTGGGTGCGACCAGGCCCACCGATCCCAGGCCTCGCCAACCGGCCAGGTACTGCGCCAGGCCGATGAGCATTCCGACACCAGCGACAGCGAAGCCCAGATGCCAGTTGATGTCCTCACCGAGATAGCCGACGATCAGCGGAGCGATCAGCGCACCGAGGTTGATCCCCATGTAGAAGATCGAGAAGCCACCGTCTCGCCGCGTATCGCCCGGGGCGTACAGGCCGCCGACCATCGTGCTCACGCTGGGCTTGAGGAGTCCAGTGCCCACCGCGATGACAAGGAGGCCGGACCAGAAGAGCACCTCGAGTGGCACTGCCATGAGGAAGTGCCCAGCAGCGATGACGATGCCGCCGAAGAGGACCGCCCTGCGCGGTCCGGTGAGGCGGTCAGCAACCCATCCGCCGACGAGGGGCAGCAGGTAGATGAGGGAGACGTACGTGCCGTAGATCGCAGCAGCATCCGCGTTGCTGAAGCCGAGGCCGCCACCGGGAACCGTGGCTCCATCTGGCGGCGCGATGAGGTAGAGGACGAGGATCGCCCGCATGCCGTAGTAGGAGAAGCGCTCCCACATCTCGGTGAAGAACAGTGTCGCGAGAGCACGCGGCTGTCCGAAGAAGGTCTTCTCGTCGACGGGCAGGCTCATGCAGAACTCTTGAGCGGGCGCCACCACTCGGGATGGTCCTGGTACCAGGCGATCG
>JALQSY010000027.1 GCA_023264215.1 Candidatus Nanopelagicales bacterium | reverse complement strand
ACATGAGCGGCGATGTCTTCGGCAACGGCATGCTGCTGTCACCGCACATCCGGCTGGTCGCGGCCTTCGATCATCGCCACATCTTCCTCGACCCCGATCCCGACCCCGCATCCTCGTTCGCCGAGCGCGAGCGCCTCGTCGCGCTGCCCCGATCCTCGTGGGAGGACTACGACAGGGCTCTGATCTCGCCCGGTGGCGGCATCTATCCGCGCAGCGCGAAGTCGATCACCATCACTCCGGAGGTCCGCGCGCGATTGGGAATACCGGCGGACGTGGCCGCCCTCACGCCCGCGGACCTGATCCGGCGAATCCTCACGGCCCCCGTCGACCTGCTGTGGAACGGCGGCATCGGCACGTATGTCAAGGCGCAGACCGAGACGAATGCGGACGCGGGAGACAAGGCCAACGACGCGGTGCGCGTCAACGGCAATGCCCTGCGGTGCCGGGTCGTGGGCGAGGGCGGCAACCTCGGGCTCACGCAGCTCGGGCGCGTGGAAGCCGCTCGCCACGGCGTCCAACTCAACACCGACGCCATCGACAACTCAGCCGGTGTCGACACGAGCGACCATGAGGTCAACATCAAGATCCTGCTCGATGGCGCCGTACGCGACGGCTCGCTCACCGAGTCCGATCGCGATGAGCTCCTCACTCGGATGACCGACGAGGTCGCCCAGCTCGTCCTCACGGACAACTACGAGCAGAACGTCCTCCTAGGCAACGCCCGCTGGGGCGCGCCCGCGATGGTCTCCGTGCACGCGCGCATGATCGCCGACCTCGAGGCGCGCGGGGTCCTCAATCGCGCCATCGAGTTCCTGCCCGACGATGAGGAGATCACCACGCGGGCCGCCGCGCACCAGGGCCTGACGTCGCCCGAGCTCGCCGTCCTCGCCGCCTACGCCAAGATCGCGCTCACGAGCGACCTCGAGGACGCGAGCCTGTCGGCCGATCCGTGGTTCTCGCAGTACGCGGTCGACTACTTCCCCGCCATCCTGCGCGAGAGGTTCGCCGAACGGATCGCCACACACCCGTTGCGGGACGAGATCATCACGACCGTCGTCGTCAACGGCCTCATCAACGACGGTGGCATCTCGGTGGTCTTCCGGGCCTGCGAGGAGACCGGCGCCTCGCCTGCGGAGGTGGTGCGTGCCGCGACCGCGGCCATCGCGATCTTCGACCTGCCGGCATTCTGGTCCGCGGTCAATGCGCTGGACAATCGCGTGCCGACCGCTGCCCAGGACGTGCTCCATCACGAGTCGCGCCGCCTGCTCGATCGATCGATCCGCTGGTTCCTCCAGACCCGTGGAGGGTCGATCGACGTGTCGGCGGAGGTGGCTCGATTCGCGCCGACCGTGCGCGAACTGGCGCCGCAGGTGCCCGCGGCGCTCATCGGCATCGAGCGTGCGCGACTGGAGTCCTCCACCGCGGCCTTCGTCGGCTACGGCGCCCCCGAGCCGCTGGCGGAGCAGGCCAGCGCGATGCTCGACGTCTTCGCCCTGCTCGACATCGTGACGATCTCCGAGGCGGTCGGTCAGCCACCGGCGCAGATCATGCCGCTGTATTTCGCGGTGTCCGAGCGGTACGACGTCGATCGGCTGCTCTCGCGCATCACGGCGCTCCCGCGCGGGGACCGCTGGACCGCGCTGGCACGCCAGGCGCTGCGCACCGACCTCTACGGCGCACTCGCCGGGGTCACGCGCGGGGTTGCGGCCGCCACCGAGCCGGGTCCGCCGCCGGAATCCCGCATCGACGCGTGGGAAGGCCTGCACCGCGAGGGCCTCGCGCGTGCCCAGGCCACCTTGGACCAGATCGCCGCCCTCGAGACCGGCGACCTGGCGACGTTGTCCGTCGCGCTGCGCGTCCTGCGCAATCTCGTGGCGCAGGGCCAGGGCCAGACCGCGGGCGGAGCGGGGTAGGTTCGGCTCATGGCCGCGCTGAGCGAGGAGACGATCCGCTCGCTCCCGAAGGTGCTCCTGCACGACCATCTCGACGGCGGACTGCGCCCCGCCACCGTGGCCGATCTCGCTGCCGAGACCGGCTACGGCGATCTGCCCGAGAGCGATCCGATCGCCTTGGCCGCGTGGTTCAGGTCCGCTGCCGACTCGGGCTCGCTCGATCGCTACCTCGAGACGTTCCAGCACACCGTCGGGGTCATGCAGACTCCGGAGGCACTTGCCCGCGTCGCCCGTGAGTGCGCCGAGGACCTGGCAGCGGACGGCGTCGTCTACGCGGAGGTCCGCTTCGCCCCGGAGTTGCACACCCAGCGGGGCATGAGCCTGCACGAGGTGGTCGACGCCGTCCTCGATGGCTTCCGCGAGGGCTCGCGCGAGACGGGCATCACGGTCGGCACGCTGCTCACGGCGATGCGCACCGCTGCCAAGAGCCGCGAGATCGCCGAGCTCACGGTCGAGTACCGCGATCGAGGGGTGGTGGGCTTCGACATCGCTGGACGCGAGGCGGGGTATCCCCCCACGCGGCACCTGGATGCCTTCGAGTACCTGCGCCGCGAGAACGCGCACTTCACGATCCATGCGGGCGAGGCCTTCGGGCTGCCCAGCATCTGGGAGGCGATCCAGTGGTGCGGGGCCGATCGCCTCGGGCACGGCGTCCGGATCGTCGACGACATCGAGCGCCGCCCCGACGGCACCGTCCACCTGGGCCCGCTTGCGGCGTACGTGCGGGATCGGCGGATCCCACTCGAGCTGTGCCCCACCTCCAACGTCATGACCGGAGCGGCGGCGAGCATCGCGGAGCACCCCATCGGCCTGCTGTCCGACCTGAGATTCCGCGTCACCATCAACACCGACAACCGACTGATGTCGGGGACGTCCATGACCCAGGAGATGCTCGCCGTCAGCGAGGCCTTCGGCTGGGGCGCGCAGCAGATGAGGTGGTTGACCGTCAACGCCATGAAGAGCGCCTTCATCCCCTTTGACCGGCGTCTTGCCCTGATCGATGACGTCATCAAGCCGGCGTACGCCGCCGCAGGAGCGTAGGGTCGCCGCATGAGCATCGTGGAGCAGTTGCAGTCATCGGCAGCCAACGTCGAAGGGGTCCGCGACGGCCTGGGTCGGCTGCGCGGTGCCCTGGAGCAGACCGAGTCGGTCCTCGGCATCGCCGACGACGTCCTGGAGAAGGCCGATGAGGTGCTCGTCCAGGCGGCCGACGCCATCGAGTCCTCCAAGAGGTGGGCGCCGCGGGTCGCGATCGTGCTCGGCGTCACCGCCGTCGCCGTCATCGGGGTGGCGGCCGTCGTGAGGTGGCGCAAGAAGCACTCGGAGGACTAGGGCCCCGGGGCGGTGCGCGGCCAGGATGCCGTCAGATGCCCTGCGGGTGCCAGACCGTCGTCGTCTCGACGAAGGCGCGGATATGCCCGAGCCCGGGATCGTCGGACCAATCGGGGGTCGACGTCGGTGGCGGCAGGACGCGCTTGATCGTGTCGGCTGCGGCAACCGCCATCTCCGTCGCCACCGCGTCATCGGCGATCCCACTGAGATCCAGTGCGTTGACGTCGGCGTGCGAGGCAAGCCACGGGCCGATCTCCCCGGTCGCACCGGTCAGGATGTTGACCACTCCGCCCGGCAGATCCGATGTGGCCAGGACCTCGGCGAGGGTGATGGCCGGCAGGGGGCACTCGGCGGACGCGATCGCCACGCAGGTGTTGCCGCTCACGATGATCGGTGCGACCACGCTGACCAGGCCGAGCAGCGAGGGGCGCTGCGGGGCGACGGCGGCGACGACCCCGGTCGGCTCGGGCACCGAGAAGTTGAAGTACGGACCCGCCACGGGGTTGGTCGACCCCAGGACCTGGGCCAGCTTGTCCGACCAGCCGGCATACCAGACCCAGCGGTCGATGCTGGCATCCACCTGCGCGCCGGCACGGCGAGCCGAGACCCCCTCGGAGCGCTCGATGACATCCTCGAACTGCGCACGCCGCCCCTCGAGCATCTCGGCGATGCGATAGATCACCTGACCGCGGTTGTAGGCGGTGGCGTTCCACCAGCCGCCCTGCGCGGCGCGCGCCGCGAGCACGGCGTCGCGTGCATCCTTGCGGGAGGCGAGCGAGGCGTTGGCCATGAATCGACCCTTGGCATCGGCCACGGCGTAGGTGCGGCCGCTCTCGCTACGCGGGAAGGCCCCGCCGATGAAGAGCTTGTACGTCTTGCGCACGTCGAGCCGGCCCTCCATCACACGACCTCCTGCTTCAGGTACGCCGCCAGACCCTGACGGCCGCCCTCGCGACCGAAGCCGGACTCCTTGTATCCGCCGAACGGCGACGCCGGATCGAATCTGTTGAAGGTGTTGGCCCAGATGACGCCTGCGCGCAGTCGCGATGCCATCCACAGGATGCGCGAGCCCTTCTCGGTCCAGATCCCCGCGGAGAGGCCGAACGGGGTGTTGTTGGCCTTCTCGATGGCCTCGTCGGGTGTGCGAAACGTCAGGACGGAGAGCACCGGACCGAAGATCTCCTCGCGGGCGATGCGGTGCGCCTGCGTGACGCCCGTGAACACGGTGGGCGGGAACCACCAGCCGCGGTCCGGGATGGGGCAGGGCGACGACCAGCGATCAGCGCCCTCATCCTCACCGGACGCGACGAGGTCCTCGATGCGGGCGCGCTGCTCGGCGGAGTTGATCGCACCGATATCGGTGTTCTTGTCCATCGGGTCGCCCAGGCGCAACGTGGCAAGCCGCCGCTTCAGCGCGTCGAGCACCTCGTCCTGGACGGATTCCTGGACGAGCAGCCGGGATCCAGCACAGCAGACGTGACCCTGGTTGAAGAAGATGCCGTTGACGATGCCCTCGACCGCTTCGTCGATCGGGGCGTCGTCGAAGACGATGTTGGCGGCCTTGCCGCCGAGCTCGAGGGTGAGTCCCTTGCGCGTGCCGGCCACGGCCCGCTGGATCTGCCTGCCGACCTCCGTGGAGCCGGTGAAGGCCACCTTGTCGATGCCCGGTGACTCCACCAGGAGGCGACCGGTCTGGCCGGCGCCCGTGAGGATGTTGACCACGCCGGGAGGGAGCTCGGCCTGGCGGCAGATGTCGGCGAAAGCCAGTGCGGTGAGGGGCGTGGTCTCGGCGGGCTTGAGGACGACGGTGTTGCCGCATGCGAGTGCGGGCGCCACCTTCCACGCGAGCATGAGCAGGGGGAAGTTCCACGGGATGATCTGGCCGGCCACGCCGTAGGGCTTGTCGCCGTATCCGGCGTAGGCGATCTTGTCGGCCCAGCCCGCGTGGTAGAAGAAGTGGGCAGCGACGAGGGGGATGTCGACATCTCGCGACTCCCGGATCGGCTTGCCGTTGTCGAGGGTCTCCAGGACCGCAAGCTCGCGCGAGCGCTCCTGGATGATGCGCGCGATGCGGTAGAGGTACTTCGCGCGCTCGCGGCCGGGCATCTTGGACCAGGTCTGCTTGTACGCCGCGCGGGCGGCCTTGACCGCGCGTTCGACGTCTGCCGCTCCGGCCTCCGTGACCTCGGTGAGGACCTCCTCGGTAGCCGGGTTGACCGTCTTGAACGTCGTTCCGTCGATCGTCTCGACGAAGTCGCCGTCGATGAACAGGCCGTAGTGCGAGGCGATGTCGACGACCGAGCGTGACTCGGGCGCGGGTGCGTAGTCGAAGGCCATGGCGTGTCCTAGTCGATCGTGACGTAGTCGGGGCCGGAGTAGTGGCCGGTGCGCATGCGCTGTCGCTGGAGCAGCAGGTCGTTGAGCAGGGCAGAGGCGCCGAAGCGGAAGAGGTCGGGGGTCAGCCACGCCTCACCGCACACCTCGTTGACCATCACGAGGTAGCGGATCGCGTCCTTGGCTGTGCGGATCCCGCCCGCGGGCTTGACCCCGACCCTGGTCCCGGTCTGCCGGTGCCAGTCGCGCACCGCCTCGAGCAGGATGAGTGTGACGGGCAGGGTGGCCGCGGGGCTGACCTTGCCCGTCGATGTCTTGATGAAGTCGGCGCCGGCCAGCATCGCGAGGAAGGATGCGCGCCGCACGTTGTCGTAGGTGCGCAGCTCCCCGGTCTCGAAGATGACCTTGAGGTGTGCCGTGCCGCAGCTCTCCTTGACGGCAACGATCTCGTCGTAGACATCGAGGTATCGACCGGAGAGGAAGGCGCCGCGGTCGATGACCATGTCGATCTCGTCAGCGCCATTGGCCACGGCATCGCGCGTGTCGGCGAGCTTGACCGCCAGGCTCGCGCGCCCGGAGGGGAACGCGGTCGCGACAGCCGCGACGTGGAGCGAGTCCCCGACGGCATCGCGCGCGATGTGGGCCATGTCGCCGTAGACGCACACCGCGGCGACGTGCGGGGTGGTCGGATCGGCCGGATCCGGACGCAGTGCCTTGGCGCACAGGGCGCGTACTTTGCCCGGTGTGTCCATGCCCTCGAGCGTGGTGAGGTCGATCATCGAGATCGCCAGGTCCAGCGCACGCTCCTTGCTCGATGCCTTGATCGACCGCGTCGCCAGCATCGCCGCGCGGCCCTCCGCTCCGACCTGGTCCACGCCGGGCAGGCCGTGGAGGTAGCGGCGCAGCGCTGCGTTGCTCGACGTGATGTCGGCGGGCGCGACGAGTGAGGTCACCCTGCCAGCGTAGTCGGCGCCTCTGCGTCCCGGACTCGCGCGTGCATCACCAGGTCGTGCTGCCCGTCCGCGCGCGACTGGGCGCCGTGGAGCACTCCCTCGCGCAGGAATCCGGCCTTCTCGAGGCTGCTCTGCTCGCGGGTCAGGGGATCGCCAGCTCTGCGGAGAGCGACGAAGCGAGCAGGTCCACGGTCTCCTCGGCGCGCTCGCGCGCGATCGCTAGGCCTGCGCCATCGACCGCGCGGATCACCTCGAGATAGCACTTCACCTTGGGCTCGGTGCCGCTCGGGCGCACGATGACGCGCGCCCCGGGGAGTCGAAGCATGATCCCGTCGGTCGGCGGCAGGCCCCGGTAGCCCACGGTCAGGTCGACGGCTTCCTCGACCGGCAGTTCGCCGAGGCTGCGCGGCGGATCCGCCCGCAGAGACGTGACCGCATCGCTGATCGCCTCGACGCTCGGCAGGCGTATCGACAGTTGTCGGGTCGCGTGCACGCCGTGACGCAGCGCGAGTTCATCGAGGACGTCGAAGACCGTGCGCCCCTCCGCATTCAGTGCAGCCACCAGCTCCAGGGCGAGCAGTGCTGCGGTGATCCCGTCCTTGTCGGCAACGTGCCGAGGGTCGACGCAGTAACCGAGGGCCTCCTCATAGCCGAATCCCAGGTCGGGCACGCGCGAGATCCACTTGAACCCTGTCAACGTCTCGGCGAACGGCAGGCCTGCGTCCTCCGCGATCGCACGCAGCATCGTCGAGGAGACGACCGAGTTGGCCATGGCACCGCTGAATCCGCCTCGGCGCAGCAGCCACCAGCCCAGCAGCCACCCGACCTCGTCGCCGCTGAGCGCGACCCACTCGCCCGGGGGGCGGGTGTCCGCGTGCGAGGGCCGGCCGTGGGGGACGCCGACGACGAGGGCGCAGCGGTCCGCGTCGGGATCCGTCGCGATGATCACGTCGACGTTGACCCGGCGCCCCTCGGCGATGGCGAGGTCCAGCGCCCCCGGCTCCTCCGGGTTGGGGAAGGCCACCGTGGGGAAGTCGGGGTCCGGCAGCTCCTGCTCCGCCACGGAGTAGGGCGCGGGGAATCCGGCTCGGACGGCGGCATCCCGCAGGACGGTTGCCCCGACCCCGTGCATTGCGGTGTGCAGGCTCACCACGTCGCGCGGAGTGTCGCGCTGCGGCACGCGCGAGGCCTGGTCGATGTACTGCTCGACGATGTCGTCGCCGAGGGTGAGGTGCTCGTCCGAGCGCGGCAGGTCGCGCACCGGGCCCACGGCATCGATCAGGCCCGCGATCTCGACGTCCGCTGGCGGCACGATCTGGCGGCCGTCGCCGAGGTAGACCTTCAGCCCGTTGTCCTGGGCCGGGTTGTGGCTGGCGGTCACCATGAGCCCCGCGTCGACGCCGAGGGCGCGGACCGCGAAGGCGAGCACCGGCGTCGGCAGCGGCCGGGGCAGGACGAGGGCCTTCACGCCGGCACCCGCCAGCACCTGGGCGCAGTCGCGGGCGAAGTCCGCCGAGCGGTGCCGGCCGTCGAACCCGATGACCGCTGCGGGGTGCTCGGTGCGCACGAGGAGGTACGCCGCGATGCCCGCCGCCGCGCGCGACACGGTGACGCGGTTCATCCGATGCGGGCCGGGACCCATGCGGCCGCGTAGGCCTGCTGTCCCGAAGGTCAGGGGCCCGCGAAACGCATCGGCCAGCTCCGCGCGCGCGACCACGTCCCCCGCGGCAGCGGCGTCGATCAGTGCGCGCAGTTCGTCACGCGTGACCGGGTCGGGGTCGTCGTCCAGCCACCGCTCGGGATCGGGCGGCCGCATCACAGCCGCCGGATCACCTGGGCCAGCAGCGAGCCCATGCGCGCGGCGGAGGCCTTGCCGGCGGCGAGGACCTCCTCGTGGCTCAGCGGCTCCCCGGTCATCCCAGCGGCGAGGTTGGTGACGAGCGAGAGCCCGAGGATCTCCATCCCGGCCTCGCGGGCGGCGATGGCCTCCTGCACCGTGGACATGCCGACCAGGGTCCCCCCCAGCGCCCGCACCATGGCGATCTCGGCAGGCGTCTCGTACTGCGGCCCGAGGAACTGCGCGTAGACCCCCTCGTCGAGCTCCGGATCGATATCCCGGGCGATCCCCCGCAGACGCGACGAGTACAGGTCGGTCATGTCGATGAAGGTCGCGCCACGCAGCGGTGTTACGCCGAAGAGGTTGAGGTGATCGGCGATGAGCACCGGAGTCCCGGGTACCCAGCGGGGATCCAGCCCGCCGCAGCCATTGGTGAGGATCACCACGCGGCACCCTGCCTCGGCTGCGGTGCGCACAGCGTGGACGACCGCGTCGACACCGTGCCCCTCGTACAGGTGCGTGCGCCCGAGGAAGACGAGCACGGGGGTGCCATCGGCGTCGACGCTGCGGATGCGGCCGTGATGGCCGTCGGCGGCGGGTGGGCGGAATCCGGGAAGGGTGTCGGCGTCGATCTCCGCGACCGTCGTGCCGATCGCGTCCGCGGCAGGACCCCACCCGCTGCCGAGCACGATGGCGACCTCGTGTCGAGGGACCCCCGTCGCCTCCGCGAGTGCGGCGGCCGCCTCGGCGGCGAGCGCACGGGCGCCTTCGTCCATGTGTGTCACGTGCGCGACGCTAGCAGCGTGCGGCGTACCGATGAACAGCTACGCGCATGGATGCGCGCGCACGCTCTTGACGTACTCGTCGGGGGCGCCCCCGGCGGCCGCGGCGTCCGCGATCATCGCCAGGTAGTCCGCCGAGGGCAGGCCGCCCTCATAGGCGTCGAGGACGTAGAGCCAGGCGAGGACGCTGCCGTCGAGGGTCTGCACGCGAACGCGGATCTTGCTCCACACGCCCAGGGCCAGTCCCTCCCACGCATCGAGGGAGGCCTCGTCGAGGGGGTGCATGTCGTAGAGCACGACGAAGACCGAGTTGCCGGGCTCCTCGACGACCATCGTGAGAGGACCGTCCCAGCCGAGTTCCTCGCCGCCGAAGGTCAGGCGCCATCCCTCGAGCCAGCCGGTGCCGGCGACGGGCGAGTAGGGAGCCCGCTCGGCCATGCGCTGGGGATCGAGATTGGATCCGTACGCCGCGTAGAGCGCCACGGCACCAGGGTAGAGCGGCGGGAGCCTTCTGTGGAGGGTCCGACACAATGGCGTCGTGGCGCATGTGGTGATCATCGGGGCCGGTCCCGGCGGATACGAGGCAGCACTCGTGGCACGGGCCTCGGGCGCCGAGGTCACCATCATCGATCGCGACGGGCTGGGCGGCTCGGCGGTTCTCACCGACTGCGTGCCCAGCAAGACCCTCATCGCCACGGCGGACCTGCTCGCCGTGACAGCAGAGGCGGGCTCCCTCGGCATCCGGGTGCACGGCGAGGCGCCTCGTGTCGGGACCCTCAGCGTGGACATGCCCGCTGTGAACCAGCGCGTCAAGGAGCTCGCTGCTGCCCAGAGTCGGGATATCGCAGCGCGCCTCGAGCGAGACGGTGTCTCCTACGTCCGGGGCCGCGGCCGACTGGAGTCGGCAACCCGGGTCATCGCGACGACCGATGCCGGCGATGTCGCCCTGGATGCCGATGCCATCCTGATCGCGACGGGCGCCCGACCGCGCATCCTTGCCGATGCGCAGCCTGACGGTGAGCGCATTCTCACGTGGGATCAGGTCTACGGCCTCGACTGCGTGCCCGAGCGCCTCATCGTCGTCGGTTCTGGGGTGACCGGCGCGGAATTCGCTTCGGCGTATCACGCGCTCGGATCCGACGTGGTGCTCGTCTCCAGTCGTGATCGCGTGCTGCCCGGAGAGGATCCCGATGCTGCGGCGGTCATCGAGGACGCCTTCACCAGTCGCGGCATGACCGTGCTCGAGCGCTCCCGGGCGGCCGGGGTGCGGCGCACCGACGCGGGGGTCGTCGTGACCCTGGGTGATGGCTCGCAGGTGGAAGGCAGTCACGTGCTCCTGGCGTTGGGCTCCATCCCCAACACGGAGGATCTCGGGCTCGCCCAGGCAGGTGTCGAGGTCGATGAACGAGGATTTATTGTCGTCGATCGCGTCTCGCGCACCACCGCCCGCGGCGTCTACGCCGCGGGTGATTGCACCGGCGTGCTCATGCTGGCCTCCGTGGCCGCGATGCAGGGGCGCATCGCCATGTGGCATGCGCTGGGCGACGCTGTAGGCCCCCTCGATCGCGGTCATGTGTCGAGCACGGTCTTCACCACGCCCGAGATCGCCACCGTCGGCGTGACTCAGCGGGAGGTGGACGATGGCACCGTGAGTGCGGAGTCGGTGCTGCTGCCGCTGGGCACGAACGCGCGGGCCAAAATGCAGGACATCCGCCACGGTTTCGTCAAGCTCTTCTGTCGGCCGAGTTCACGCATCGTGATCGGCGGCGTCGTGGTGGGCCCGCGCGCCAGCGAGCTCATTCACCCGATCACGGTCGCGGTCGATGCCCGTCTCACCGTAGACCAGCTGGCGTCGACCTTCACCGTGTATCCGAGTCTGAGCGGCTCGATTGCCGAGGCCGCTCGGCGACTGCACCGCTCCGCTGAGGACTAGAAGTCTCCGCCGCCGAAGCCGCCGCCACCGAAGTCACCACCGCCGCCGAAGCCGCCGCCACCGAAGTCCCCGCCGCCGAAGCCGCCACCGGAGTCGCTACCCGCACCGAAAGCGGTCGGCGCTGCCGCGGCCGCCGGCGTGCTGAAGGCGCTTGCGAGCATCGTCCCGATGAACAGAGCGGGCAGGATGTCACCCCAGTTCGAGTAGTAGCCCCGGGCGTAGGGCGCGTACGCCGGCCCCGCGCGCCAATACGGCTGTCGACCCGAGGGCGTGTCGACCTCGCGCGCAGCGGGCAGCGATCCGGACTGCAGGCTCGTCGAGCACGCAGCGCACACCGGGACGGGACGGGCCGCGCCGCCATCCGGGGCCCACTCGACGTCGTCCGTGCTCGGCCCGTGACGCGGATCGACGAAGCACGGCGGTCGATGAGCGGGGAGTGCTCGGCCGTCCATGCGCGCCTCGACGCACGCGAGTGCGTATCGCCCCTCCTCGAGCTCGTTGGTGGCCCTCGTGACGTCGGCATCCGAGGTCGCGCGCCCCGCGGAGTCGCTGGCGCGCGCGTAGGAGTCCAGCGCCTTCTGCAGGTCAGCACGGCCGGCATCGTCGAGGCGGGCATCGCTGAGGTCGAAGGCCCCGAGTCGCTCGCCCAGTGCCGTGACGTCCTCGTCGAGCACTCCGCGCATCGCGGCTACGCGCGCAGCCTGGGCCGCCTTGGACCTGCGGCGCATCCAGATGATGCCGATGACGACGAGCGCGGCGATGACGGCCAGCACGATGAGCGTCGCGAATCCACCCGACCCACCGGAGCTCGATCCCGAGCTCGAGCCCGAGCCGCCCGACGCTCCAGTGAACTCCGCGTCGACCCCGGCGACGAAGGCCTCGAGCACGGCGTAGGGGCCGTTGGAGGACTGCTCCGCGAACGCCGCGTCGGCGATCCCGGTCACCGACCCGTCGGTGCTGCCCGCCCGGAAGGCGTTGCCCGCGATGACGGCGTACACCCCGCTGCGGCCCACGGCGTTGCGCAGGTCGCGCAGCAGTTCGTCGGGGCCTCCGGTCTCCGCGGCGGCGGACGCGGGGAGGATCGCGATGTAGATCGGCAGGCCGGTTGCTGCGATCTGCGAGCGCAGGTCCGCGGCCTGGCCGGAGGTCAGCGCGTTCTCAGCGGCAGGGTCGTTGTAGACCGGGTTGCTGCGCAGAGCGGAGGCAACCGAGTCGATCGACGTACGCGCCTGGGCCGGAGCGGCGAGCGCCACCAGGGCGAACATAGCCAGCAGGACGCCGAGGGCAACCCAGGACGACCAGGGCGATGTACGACGTGTCTGGGTGCTGAGGTACATGACTCGACGCTACCGCGATTCCGCGCCGGAGGCATCGTCCCGTATCAGTCGGCGATCTCGCAGAGCACGGTGCCCGTGGGCACCGTTGCGCCCACGGTGGCGTTGAGTCCGGTCACCGTGCCGGCCTTGTGCGCCGTCAGCGGCTGCTCCATCTTCATGGCCTCGAGCACGACGATGAGATCGCCGGGCTGGACCGCCTGGCCCTCGTCGACCGCGATCTTCACGACCGTGCCCTGCATGGGCGCGGCCACGGCATTGCCGGAGGCGCCCCCGACTGCCTGCCGATCCCTCTTGCGCGCCGTCTTGGCCGCGCCGTTGCTCGCAGCGCGCGGGGCGGCGCCCAGGCCGGAGGGCAGGGTCACAGCAAGTCGCTTGCCGTCGACCTCGACCGTGACGGTGGCCCGATCGTCCGCGGCATCAGGGGAGTCGACGGTGCCGGAGTACGCCGGGATCTGATTGTCGAACTCGGTCTCGATCCATCGCGTGTGCACGGTGAAGGGCGCATCGTCCACCGGAGCGAAGGCCGGATCCTCGACGACGGCTCGGTGGAAGGGCAGGGCTGTCGCGATCCCCTCGGCGCGGAACTCCGCGAGCGCGCGCCTCGATCGCTCGAGTGCCTCGGCGCGGTCGCGCCCGGTCACGATGAGCTTGGCCAGGAGCGAGTCGAAGTTGCCGCCGATGACATCGCCCTGGCGGAAGCCCGCGTCGACGCGCACGCCCGGACCTGAGGGGGCCACCCACTCGGTGAGGACGCCGGGCGCAGGGAGGAATCCGCGACCCGGATCCTCGCCATTGATGCGGAACTCGATGCTGTGGCCGCGCAGTGCTGGATCGTCGTAGTCGATGACACCGCCCTCGGCGATGCGGAACTGCTCGCGCACGAGGTCGATGCCCGTGATTTCTTCAGAAACGGGGTGTTCCACCTGCAAGCGCGTGTTCACCTCGAGGAAGGAGATCGTGCCGTCCTCGCCGACGAGGAACTCGCACGTGCCGGCGTTGAAGTAGCCCGCCTCGCGCATGATCGCCTTGGATGCCGCATAGAGCTCGGCGACCTGGGCCTCGCTGAGGTACGGCGCGGGCGCCTCCTCGACGAGCTTTTGGTGACGGCGCTGCAGCGAGCAGTCGCGCGTCGACACGACGACGACGTTGCCATGCTTGTCGGCGAGCACCTGGGTCTCGACGTGGCGGGGCCGATCCAGGTAGCGCTCGACGAAGCACTCTCCGCGACCGAAGGCCGCGACCGCCTCGCGCACCGCCGAGTCGTAGAGCTCGGGTATCTCCTCGAGAGTGCGCGCCACCTTGAGCCCGCGACCGCCGCCACCGAACGCCGCCTTGATCGCCACCGGCCAGCCGTACTCCGTTCCGAAGGCGACGATCTCGGCCGCAGAGTTCACGAACTCGGTGGTGCCGGGCACGATCGGCGCTCCGCCGCGCAGCGCCGCCTTGCGCGACGACACTTTGTCGCCCATCTCGACGATCGCGGCGGGCGGTGGGCCGATGAACGCGACGCCGAGGTCGGTGATGGCCTGCGCGAAGTCGGCGTTCTCCGACAGGAAGCCGTAGCCGGGATGGACGGCGTCCGCGCCGGAGCGCCGGGCGACGTCGATGATCTTGTCGATGTCGAGGTAGGTCTCCGCCGGTGTGCTGCCGTTGAGTGCAAACGCCTCGTCGGCGGCCCGCACATGCAGGGCGTCCCGGTCAGGGTCGGCGTAGACCGCGACCGAGGCCAGGCCCGCGTCGCGGCAGGCTCGGGCTACCCGGACGGCGATCTCGCCTCGATTGGCGATGAGGACCTTCTGCACGCGCTGCAGTCTAGGGATGCCCGCTCTGGCATGGTGGGCGCATGTCCGCTCCGCGGGAAGGAGGGCCCATTCCCTTCGTGCTCGCCTCGGCATCCCCATCTCGTCGTCGCCTTCTCGAGCAGGCCGGGCTCGACCCCGTGATCGTGGTGAGCGGGATAGACGAGGAGGCCATCGAGGAGTTGATGCGCTCCCACCCCGTGCCCGACGTCGCTCTCGCCCTTGCCCGGGCCAAGGCGGAGGCTGTCGCCGCGGAAGGCCGAGTGCCGCCTGAGGCACTCATCCTTGGCTGCGACTCGATATTCGAGGTCGATGGCGTGAGGCTCGGGAAGCCGCCGAGCGCGGACGAGGCACTGCGCCGCTGGCAACGAATGCGGGGTCGCTCGGGCACCTTGCACACGGGGCATTGGCTCATCGACACTGCCTCGGGGGCCTGCGTTGGCGAGGCAGTGTCCACCGTCGTCGACATGGTCGACGCTCCTGACGAGGAGATTGCGGCCTACATCGCGACCGGGGAGCCGCTCAACGTCGCAGGCGGATTCACGCTCGACGACCTGGGTGCTCCGTATGTCGCCGGAGTACATGGCGATCCCGGCAGTGTGATCGGTGTGTCACTGCCCGCGGTGCGCCGACTTGCCGACGCCCTGGGCCACGCGTGGCCTGACGTGATGGGCTGGCGCTGAGTCGTCCCCCGTTCGCAGGACATTGCTACGAGGCCAGGCCGCCCGTCTCTAGGGTGGGGCCATGCGTCGAGCCATTGCCGTCCTGCTGCCCGCATCCCTACTCGCCACCTCGCTGACAGCGGCGATCGCCATGTCCTCTGTCCAGGCCGTCGGCGGGACCGGGGTCTACGCGACATGGACTCGTTCGGGAACGACCGGGTCGATGTCGCTGGCATCGGATGGATTCGGCACGCCTTCCGCAACATGGACGACCAACGGCGCGTCACTCGACATCCCCTCCGGATCCTCGACCTGGCTCGGTCCGACGACGCCCTTCGGCGCGTACTTCGGCTCGTCACAGGGCAAGCCCTA
>JALQSY010000279.1 GCA_023264215.1 Candidatus Nanopelagicales bacterium | reverse complement strand
TTGTCGCAGCCGGCGAACGTGACCATGCCGTCGAGGCGCTCAGCCTCCATGACGGCCTCGACCGAGTCCGCGATGATCTCCCGGCTCACGAGCGAGAAGTGCATGCCCTCATGCCCCATGGAGATGCCGTCGGACACCGAGATGGTGCCGAACTGCATCGGGAAGCCGCCCGCCGAGAAGACTCCCTCCTTGGCCGCCAGGGCCAGGCGCGCGAGGGACATGTTGCACGGGGTGATCTCGTTCCACGACGACGCGATGCCGATCTGGGGCTTGACGAAGTCGTCGTCGCCCATGCCTACCGCCCGCAGCATGCCTCGGGCAGGAGCCCGCTCCAGGCCATCGGTGACGTCGCGGCTGCGGGGCTTGATATCGACCATCCTGTCAGCCTAGGACACGATGACGTGGGCGAGAGGGGCCCCCGACTCCCAGCGCTGCACCTGCTCCCGGACCAGCCGACCGATGCGGGGCAGGAAGGCCGAGGTGTTGCCGCCGACATGCGGGGAGATGAGCACATTCGGGGCGCGCCAGAGCGGGTGATCGGGAGGTAGGGGCTCGGGATCGGTGACATCGAGGGCGAAGGACAGGCGTCCGGCCTCCGCCAGCATCGCGTCGGTCTCGACGATGGGACCCCGCGCGACATTGACGAGCAGCGCACCGTCGTGCATCCGCGCGAGGAACGCGCCGTCGACCATGGCGCGCGTGGCGTCGTCGAGGGGCACGGCGATGACCACGACATCGGCCGAGGCCAGGAGCATGTCGAGTTCGTTACGGGACCGAACCCCGGGTCGAGCGGTGCGACCGACGAGCGTGACGTCGCACTCGAAGCCCTCGAGCCGGCGGGCCAGGGCCTGACCGATGCCGCCGGCGCCCACGATCACCACGCGCCGATCCGCCAGGGCGTCGTAGCGGTCGTGGATGAAGTCCCCGGCCGGCATCGCACGGGCCATGTCATCGATACGCCGCAGCCGAGCCAGGATCAGGCCGACGGCGAGTTCTGCCGTGCTCGCATCGTGCACCCCGGCCGCATTGCACAAGGTGACGCCTGGCGGCAGGTGCGCCAGCGCATGCTCGAAGCCAGCCGTGGGCAACTGGCACACCTCGAGGTCGGGCATGCCTGACATGGCCTCGAAGGCCCAGCCCTCGGCCATGTACGACGGGACATAGAACCGGGTCCCCGCAGGCGGCGCGGCAGGGTCCCCATCCCACACGACGACGTCGTCGCGGCCGACGTACTCGGCGATCTCCCGCGGCAGCACGATCACGGCGCAAGCCCACCACAGCGACCCCGGTGAAGTAGCGCCACCCCGGCGGTCGTCGCATAGTGGAGACGTGCGCCTGATCCCCGTCCTCGCCGCGTCCCTCGCCCTCGTCGCCTGCTCGAGCGGGGGCCCGGCGGCCGGTCCGGTCCCTGCCACGCCCAGCGCGCCAGCGCCCGCGGTCACCGTCGCCGCGGAGCAGGACGCCGGTCTGACGTCCCCGTGGGGACTGGTCGCCGTCGGTGCCGACCGGGCGCTGGTCAGCGAGCGCGACACCGGCCGGATCCTGCAGGTGAGCGGCGACTCGGCTGCGGAGTTCGCAGTCGTGCCGGAGGCGGCGCCGGGAGGCGAGGGTGGCCTGCTCGGCATCGCGGTCGATCCGACCCAGACCTGGCTGTACGCCTACCTCACCACCGACACCGACAATCGCGTCATCCGAATGAGGCTCGACGACCCCGACGGTGCGCGCGAGGACATCCTCACCGGCATCCCGAAGGCCGGCATCCACAATGGAGGTCGCATCGCCTTCGGTCCGGACGGCATGCTGTACGTCGCTACCGGCGACGCCGGCGAGCCCGACCTGTCACAGGATCCCGCGTCACTGGGCGGCAAGATCCTGCGCCTGGATCCCGCCGGCGGCGTACCCGACGACAACCCGTTCCCCGGATCACCGGTGTACTCCCTGGGGCATCGAAATGTTCAAGGCCTGGCCTTCGACTCCGCGGGTCGGATGTGGGCGACCGAATTCGGCGCCAAGGACGCCGACGAGCTCAACCGCATCGATCCCGGCGGCAACTACGGCTGGCCGATCGTCGAGGGCATGGCACCGAGCAGCGGCGTCGAACTCCCGGCCGGCTACGTCGACCCGCAGGCACAGTGGTCACCCACCTCTCTGGCATCGCCCAGTGGCCTGGCGATCGTGGACGACGTCGCCTACGTCGCGTCGCTGCGCGGCGAGGTCCTGTGGCAGGTGC
>JALQSY010000278.1 GCA_023264215.1 Candidatus Nanopelagicales bacterium | reverse complement strand
GAAGACGATGTAGGGCTCCTCGGTCAGCCCGTAGATCGCCGGGATCGAGTCGACCGCGAAGATGATGTCGGTCACCTCGACCAGGACCAGGACGGCCAGGAGCGGGGTCGCGACCAGGGCTCCGTTGCGCCGGGTCCAGAACTTCTGCCCGTCGTACTCGTCCGCCGTCGGCACGACCCGTCGGAAGAGCTTCAGCGTCTTGGACTTCGAAGGATCGATGTGCTCGTTGCGCTGCACCAGCATCTTGATTCCGGTGAGGATCAAGAAGACGCCGAAGACGTAGAGGATCCAGGCGAAGCTGGCGATGAGCACCGACCCGGCGGCGATGAAGATCGCCCGGAAGACCAGGGCACCCAGGACGCCGTAGAACAGGACGCGATGCTGGTACTGACGGGGCACCGCGAAGTAGCTGAAGATCATCGCCCAGACGAAGACGTTGTCGATGGCGAGCGACTTCTCGATGATGTAGCCGGCGAAGTACTGTAGGCCGAACTCGGTGCCGTAGGCCCACCAGATCAGGCCGCCGACAGCGACAGCCACGGCGACCCAGATCCCGGACCAGACCGCGGCCTCCTTGACGCCGATGATGTGCGCGTCGCGGTGCATGAAGAGGTCCACGGCGAGCATCGCGAGGATCCCCGCGAGCAGCGCGCCCCAGACCCACAGTGCAACGTCCACGTCAGCCGCCCATGCTCACGAGCGCGCAGGCGGTCTGCAGGGTCTGGCGAGCCACGCCGAACTCGGTCTGGTCCGAGCCCAGCGCCGCGCGAGCGGTGGCGAGCGCCTGGTCGATCTCGGCCGCGCCGGGCAGGCCCGGGGTCGCGGCCAGGGCCTGGTCGACCAGGGCCGTGGCCTCATCGAGCGCGGCGTAGGCCTCGTCCGTGCTCACGCCGGGGACCCAGGCCACCTGCGCGGCGGCGCACGCCGCACCGAGTTGGGCTCCGGCCCCGATCAGGCCCTCGGCGGCCTCCACCGCCTGACTGGCCGAGTCCAGGGCCTGCTGACCCTGCGAGACGGCTTCGTTGACGGCACCGCATCCGGCGAGCAGCAGGCCGACGAGGGGTACGCCGATGAGGGCGCGGGCTGCGCGCCCGCGCTTGGGCGGTGGGGACAAGGGTTGCTCCTCGAGTACGTCGAACCGACGTCTCGGTCTCCCATCACCGAGGCGACCTGGCATGCCAGGCCGCTTCGGCCGGGACCCCGGACGCCCATGGGGGCGACGTACTGACGAGGTGCCCGCGAAGAGGTACTCCCCTTGACTCACTCCACGTTAGGGAACCCCCTGGGATCGCGCAAATCCAGCCGTCAGCGATCCAGTGCCGTGCGCACCAGGTCGGGGAAGTCGGTGATGATCGCATCGACCCGGCAGTCGTCGGCGAGGACACGCACGAGATCGCCGAGGCTGGGCGCGCAGTGGGGCAGGTCGTCCGCCCGCACGGTCCACGGCGTGACGTACAACCCGGCCGCATGCGCCTGCTCGGCGAGGTCATTGGCTGCCAGGGGCCGATGGTGGGTCAGGAGCATCCGCACGTCCGGGCCGATGCCGTCGGCCCACTCCCGGATGCGGGCCATTGCGTCGGGCTCGAGCATCCAGTCGTAGTCGTAGTTCTCCCAGGTGCCATCAGGCAGGCGCTGGTACGTCTCGTGATCCTCGGTGTGGCAGATCAGCTGCGTGAGGGGCACGTCGACGCCAGCTGCCGGTCCGACCTCCGTACGGATGCGCTGCAGGGCTCGGGCGTCGAAGCTCATCACCCGGCAGCGATCCTCGCGGGTGCGGTAGCCGAATCGCGCCAGCACGGCGTAGACCGCCGTGGGCAGGTCCTTGCCCTCCTGCTCGTGGAACCACGGTGACTTGAGTTCGCAGAAGATCCCGACATCGCGCCCCGAACTGTGGCGCAGGCCCTGGAGGAACTCCAGCTCGGACTCCAGCGTGTGGAAGTGGAAGGATGACTGCCAGACAGGGAATCGCCGCGGGAAGACGGCTACATCGCGACCGTCGACGACGGTGAATCGCTCGGTGACCGCGAGGGTGAGGATCTCGTCGAGATCGAAATCGACGACGTAGAAGTGGCCATCGGCGCGCTCACGACCAGGGAACCGCGACGCGACGTCGCTGACGTTGTCGAGCCAAAGGTCGTGGTTGATGAGCAGGTGATCATCGCGGGTCATCACCACGTCGTGCTCGACGTAGTCGGCTCCCATGCCCACCGCGAGGGCCTTGGCCGGCAGGGTGCCCTCGGGCAGGTACGCGCTCGCGCCC
>JALQSY010000277.1 GCA_023264215.1 Candidatus Nanopelagicales bacterium | reverse complement strand
GAAGGAGCGTCCCCCTTCTGAAAGGGAGCGAGTTGTTGACAGGGGTCGCAGCCCCGTTTCGCGCCCCGAATCGAAAAAGGCCAAGCGCAACAAGCACTTAGCCGAAATCGTCTCAGGACGCAGAAAGCTTTGCCCTGCCGAGGGCGCGAGAGGGCGCGGGGCCGGTGGCCTCGCCGCGCTCCCTCTTACGAGGGTGGGTTCCTCATGTACGTGGATCTTTGCATAGCCGATTTGCCCGCCGAGTTCAACCCGGCGGGCGGTACCCTTGGTGGATGGCGTCGAGCAGGCGGGATAGGACCGGGCCGGCCGTTTCCTTTCCGGCCTCTAGGCGGTGAACGTGCTCGCGGGTGATGCCGAGCCAGACGGCGAACGCCGCCTGAGTGAGACCCAGGCGGCGGCGCAGATCGCGGATGTTGGCGGGAGGCATTAACAGCGGCCGCTTGTCCAGTACGCGGCGGCTTGGACGGGGCTGACGACGCCGTCTTGGTCCTCGCTGACGTACATGCAGTCGCCGACACCGGGGCCTGTCTCATTTACGACTCCGTAGCAGTAGGCCTCGGACCACAGCACGGTGACGCCGTTGATCTCGTACAGATCGAGCACGGCCTGATCGCCCTGCTCGTCAATGACGGCGGCAGCGTCGTCGCGGCGCTCGATCGCCTCACGGCGCATCTCGCAAAACGGGATCGCAGCCTCGATGTCGGTGTCGGTAGTGGAGGCGCAGATAGTAAAGGTCGGGGTGGTCATGTCTGTGTCTCCTTAGAGAAGTTGCGGGGCTGGTCGGTGCGGCTGCACCCTGGAGGGGCTGACGAGCAGCCCCTCGGGAGTTCAGTCGGCGGCGACGGCGGTAAGGTCAGCTGCCGACCTGCACGCGGACTGTGTCGCGGGTGATGCGGCGAAGCTCGTCGCGGCAAGCCTCGGCGTAGTCCAAATGAAGACGGCGGCTCGTGCAGTTGCCGGCGGCAAAGGCGCGGTCGGCCTTGGCCTCCGCCTCTTTGATATTGCGGGTAAGGATGTCGACGGCTTCGGCCTTAGTCATGATGTGTCTCCTCTGTGGATGACTCCAACATAGTGATGTCACATCACCTCGTCAAGCGCTTTCTCAGATTTTTCGCCGACCCGGTGGACGGTGTAGCCGATCCGCCCGTGGTCGCCCTTGCTCTCGTCGTCGGACCATTCGGGAATGAGTGTGGCGCGCGGCGGGGGCTTCGTATCGTGCGGGCCGTAGACGCCGGCCTCGAGCCAGTCCTGCGTGAGCCGCAGGTGAACCTCGATGATGCGCCCGCCGATGAGCTCGATGTTGCAAGGCCCCGCGTAGTGGCGGAGGTTCGCCAGCGCCCAGCGCTCGACGGTGTCGGTCTCGGGCAGGCGGTCGGGGCCGAGCAGCTCCCACATCGAGAACCGCCCGAACCGATCCGGGTCGGGTTGCCCTACGCTCGTCGCCTGCCAGACGGCGCGGCCGAGATGCGGGTCAAGACGGAGATCGACGGAGACGTGACGGCCCGTAAGGGCTTCCTGCCACATGTAGCCGGGATCGTAGGGCAGGTCTTCGTTCGGATCATGCGAGCGGGCACCACGCCCCATCCCCCACAAGTTCGTTATAGGTTTTACGATAACGGCCATCGGACGCGGGAGCGGGACGCCGAGGGGCGCGGAGAGGACGCCCGTCGTCTCGGCGATCAAAAGGCGGTCGTAGACGTGCCGCCAGCCGGGGTTGGCCTGCCACGCGGCGCAGTCGTCGTAGAGAGCGGGATCGAGGCCGGCGAGGGTCATGCGCCGCCAGCCTTCGCGTCCGCGACGCTCATGCGCACCGTTCGCGTCGCACCGAGGAGAAACACCTCCGCCTCGACGCCCTTGCGGGACGCCTGCTTGACGGTCGCCTCCAACCCGGCGAGGGCGTGGCCTTCGGGGAGGGTGATCGTCTTCCCGATCATCGCGGCGATGCGCTCGGCCTCCATGATCGTCGCGTCGTAGCGGCCCGCTGCGCACTCTTCCGCCAAGCGCTCGACGTCGGCCTTCGGGATCGACAGCGCGGCAAGGGTCACGCTCGACCCGAGGGCGCCGATCAAGTACTCGCAGCGCATCGCCCCGGCGAGGTTGTCGCCCGCGGCAAGCCCGACAAACACGTACGACGGGATCAACGCGCTTTCGACCGTGCGGTAATGGCTTTGGCCCTTCCTGCGCTGAGAGACGGGCTTGAGCCGCTTCCTTCGCTGCATCGGGCAGAACGCGGCGTAGCCGAGGTCAAGCAGCTCCTCGGTGACAT
>JALQSY010000276.1 GCA_023264215.1 Candidatus Nanopelagicales bacterium | reverse complement strand
GGGCCTGGGCGATCTGCTCCGCGGGGCTAGTGCCCGCGACCTGCTTGATGTAGTCGGCCTGCTCCTGCTGCGCCTCGGTGACGGCCTGCTGCTGGCGCTGGGCCATGGACTTGCCGTAGACGATCACGTAGACCAGCAGCGACAGCAGCGGGATGAAGATGAGGAAGATGATCCACAGCGCCTTGGCGAAGCCACCCATCTGGTGATTGCGGAACAGGTCGATGACGACACTGAACAGGATCATGAAGTACATGATCATGAAGAAGATGATGAGCAGGCTCCACAGGAACTGTCCGAACTCCACGGCGAACTCCGATTCATTGGGGGGCAGGCGTCTCTCGACTGCGGTGATGGCGCAACTGTAACGGCCGAGGATCGCGGCAGTACCGGGCTGCCACGGTGATCAGCGGTCAATTCCGCGCATCCGTAGGCTTCGCTGGTGCTCACCGGCAGTCCCGCTCGTCGACTCACGGCGTATACGGCCGTGGGCTCGATGGCGCGTGCAGCCAATGCCGGCCTGCCGACCGCGATCATCCTCGGTGTCCTGGCTGCGAGCGGCTCCGCCTCGGAGGGCTCGCTGATAGTCGCATCGGTCACCGCGGTCGCTGGGATCATCGGCCCGCTGGTCGGCGCACTGATGGACCGCGCGGTCCACCCGAAGCGGGGCTACGCCCGGGCCATCCTCGCTTTGGCCGCGTGCGCGATCGCCCTATCGATCGGCGTTGGCTCGTGGCCGCTCGGCGTGCTCGTGATCATCGCCGGGGTCGCCGGCCTCTTCCACCCGATGCTCACAGGTGCATGGAGCGCCCAACTGCGACGTGTCGTTCCCGATGTCGCCCCGGCACGTGCGTACGCCGTCGACGTGAGCACCTACAACGTCGGCGACATCGTCGGGCCCGCCATCGTCGGCATCGCCTACGTGTACGACGCCCGCACTCCCGGTGCGGCATCCCTGGAGGTTGTGGCGATCCTGTATCTCCTCGCCGCACTCGTCCTGCCCCTGGTGCCGATCCCACCGCGTCGCGCGGACGAGGTGTCCGAGCAACCGCCACTGCGCGAGGCCGTGCGCAGCCTCAGTGTCTTCTGGCACTCGGTCGGGCTGCGCCGCTCCACGATCATCAGCACGCTGGCCTTCATCGGCATCGCGGGCCTGGTCATCGGCGCGCCGCTCATGGGCCAGGATCTCGCCGGCGATGCCGGCATCGGCGCGCTGCTGCTCGCGGTCACCGCGTGCGGAGCCCTGCTGGGATCGATCGTGGTGGCGCGCACGCCCATCCGCCGCTTCGGCCCGGGCACGGTCGTGGTCATCACGACCCTCGGGCTCGGCGTCGCCTTCGCCGCGCTGGCCTTGGTGCCGACGATGCCCCTGGCCTTCGCGGTCGCCGCCGTGCTCGGATTCCTCGAGGCGCCCCAGCTCACCGCCGTCCTCCAGGTGCGTGACCGCGAGTCCCCGCAGCACGTGCGCTCGCTGGTCTTCGTCGCGGCGACCTCCCTCAAGACCGGCGCCTTCGCACTCGGCTCGGTGATCGCCGCCGCCCTCGTGGAATGGGGATGGCGTGCACTTCTCGCGGGGAGCGCACTCATCGAGATCCTGGCCGTCGTCATCGGGCTCCTCGTCGCGGGCCATCGGCGCTCCCAATATCGTGGGGACCCGTCGAAGACCACGAGCGAGGGATGAGATGACGCAGATCGACCGGGTACGCCTGGACGCGGTGCTGGCGGAGGAGCGCGCCACCTACGCCACGCGCTCACCGCGCTCACGCGAGCTCTACGAGCAGGCCGACCACCTCTTCGGCCGCGTGCCGATGACCTGGATGAACAAGTGGTCCGGCGGCTATCCGCTGTACCTCGCGACCGCGCACGGCAATCGCATCACGGACGTCGACGGCAACGAGTACGTCGACTTCGCGCTCGGGGACACCGGTGCGATGGCCGGCCACTCGCCCGAGGCGACCGTCAAGGCGGTGCAGCAGCGCATCGGCGTAGAGGGTGGCATCACGACGATGATGCCGAGCGCCGACGCGGAGTGGGTCGCGGCGGACCTCACTCGCCGATTCGGCCTACCGCTGTGGTCGTTCTCGCTCACCGCGACAGACGCCAACCGGTGGGCGCTGCGCCTGGCTCGCATGGTCACCGGGCGACCGAAGGTTGCGGCCTTCTCGTACTGCTATCACGGCTCCGTCGATGAGACCTTCGTGCAGATGGGCGCCGATGGTGCGACCGAGCTGCGCCGCGGCAACGTCGGCGCCCCCTCCCCGATCACCGACACC
>JALQSY010000275.1:351-2273 GCA_023264215.1 Candidatus Nanopelagicales bacterium | reverse complement strand
AGGGTTAGACGTCGCGATCACTGATGTGGACGAGCCCACTGCCGACCTAGTGCGCGCGGTGGACCGGATCATGCGCCATGCCGATGAACGGCGTCGTCTGGGCGTGCGCACCAACGCTGATACCGGCCCCGACGCTTCGCGTGCCCGCCGCATGGGTGCGCAGGGGATCGGGCTGTTGCGCACCGAGCACATGTTCCTCGGCGACCGCAAGCAGTATGTCGAGCGACTGATCCTCGCCCATGACGATGACGATCGCCGGGCTGCCCTGGATGCGCTTCTGCCGCTGCAGCGCAATGACTTCACTCGGATCCTCGAGGCGATGGACGGCCTGCCGGTGACCATCCGCCTCATCGATCCGCCGCTGCACGAGTTCCTGCCCGATCGCACCGACCTGGCCATCCGTGTCGCGCTGGCCGAGGAGCGTGGCGAGGAGCACGAGCCGGAGCTGCGCATGCTGCAGGCGGTCAACCGACTTCATGAGCAGAATCCGATGCTCGGCCTGCGCGGGGTCCGCCTCGGCCTGGTGCTGCCGGGGCTGTTCGCCCTCCAGGTACGCGCGATCGCGGAGGCGGCGTGCCAGCGGCAGAAGGCCGGGGGAGACCCGCGCGCGGAGATCATGATCCCGCTCGTCGGCTCGATCCAGGAGCTCGAGCTCGTGGCAGAGGAGGCGACGCGCGTGCTCGCGGAAGTCGAGCAGGCCCAGGGCTGCCATCTGCGCTTCCCGATCGGCACGATGATCGAATTGCCTCGCGCCGCGGTGACCGCGGGTCAGATCGCCGAGGCGGCGCAGTTCTTCTCCTTCGGCACCAACGACCTCACCCAGACGACCTGGGGCTTCAGTCGCGACGACGTCGAGGCGGCGTTCTTCTCGACCTACCTCGACAAGGGCGTCTTCGGCGTCTCGCCGTTCGAGTCGATCGACCGCGAAGGAGTCGGTGCGCTCGTGCGGATGGCGGTGGAGCAGGGCCGGGCGGTGCGTCCGAGCCTGAAGTGCGGAGTCTGCGGTGAGCACGGCGGAGACCCGGACTCGGTGCACTTCTTCGACGAGGTGGGCCTGGACTACGTCTCGTGCTCGCCGTTCCGCGTGCCGGTCGCCCGGCTCGAGGCCGGCCGGGCCTCGCTCGGGGCGGGCGGCTCCGATAGCCGCTGACGGGAGCGGACCGGACTCACCCGCCGACTAGGGTCGGGTGCGTGAGCGTGCCCCCGGGCTACACCCCCGCCGATGTCGAGCGGTGGGTGCTCAATGTGCCCAGCGATCGCTCGCCCTTCGCCCGGGACCGCGCGCGGGTGCTGCACTCGGCCGGGCTGCGCCGCCTGGCGGCGACCACCCAGGTCCTCGTCGCGGGCAGCGCGGACTTCCCGCGCACCCGCTTGACGCACACCCTGGAGGTCGCCCAGATCGCGCGCGAGATGGGAGCGGCGCTCGGGTGCGATCCCGACCTGGTCGACGTCGCCGGACTGGCCCACGACCTCGGGCATCCGCCCTTCGGCCACAACGGGGAGGGCGAGCTCAATCGCCTCTCCGAGCGCATCGGTGGCTTCGAGGGCAATGCGCAGACACTGCGCGTGATGACGCGCCTGGAGGCCAAGGTCATCGACCCCGCGACCGGTCGCAGTGCCGGCCTCGATCTCACCAGGGCGTCGCTCGACGCCGCCTGCAAGTACCCCTGGCCGCGTCGTGATCCCGCAAGCGTCGATGACCGCCGGGGTGCCGATCTGGGCGGGCAGTCGCACAAGTTCGGCTACTACGCCGACGACGCCGAGATCTTCCACTGGTTCCGCGAGGGCGCGCCGGGGGAGCGCACCTGCCTGGAGGAGCAGGTCATGGACTGGGCCGACGACGTGGCCTACTCCGTCCACGACCTCGAGGACGCCCTGCATGCCGGCCTGATCACCCTCGGGATGTTCACCTCGGCCACCGA
>JALQSY010000275.1:0-341 GCA_023264215.1 Candidatus Nanopelagicales bacterium | reverse complement strand
CATCATGGACGTCGCGCATCGCGGCTATCTCCCGCTCGTGGATCCCGCGTCGATCGGGGCCGCGCTCGACCGACTGCTGGCGCTGGACTACTGGCCGACGTCGTACGACGGATCCCAGCGCGATCTGGCGGCGCTGAAGTCCGCCACGTCGCGGCTGATCGGACGCTTCTGCGTCGCCGCCGAGCAGGCCACGCGAGATGCCTACCCGGGCGAGCGGCTCACGCGCTACGCCGCGTCCCTCGTCGTACCCGATGGAGTGCGCGCCGAGGTGGCCGCGCTCAAGGCGATGACGGCGATCTACGTCATGAATCGCGCGGGTGCCGACGTCGAGTACGCCCGCC
>JALQSY010000274.1 GCA_023264215.1 Candidatus Nanopelagicales bacterium | reverse complement strand
TCGAAGCGCCCGGGTCCGAATATCGGGATAGACCCAGTCGAGAACGTTCATAAGTCAGGCGCTACACCGAGCCGACCTTCGATCCTCGCGAGACTTGCAGCGATTTTCCCGAATTGCTCAGCGGTCTTGATCTGCTGCTCGGTGGCGCTCGGGTAGAGCGCCTGCACCTCGGCGAGCATATCGGCCGGCAGCGGCGATGCGTTCGCGATGGTCGTCACGATGGTCCCTTCGACGGGGATACAGCGGACGATGCGGTAGAGGGCCGGGACGCCGATGACCGGCGGGAAGCCCTGCGGGGCGGGCGTGGGCATGGTGGTCTCCTCAGAAGGTCTCGGTCATGTCGATCCCGCGGACGCTCGCCACGGGCCGGGGCACACAGGTCGCGCCGCCTGCGAGGTTGAGCGTCTCGGGCACGTAGGCCGCGTGCTCGAGCGTGCCGAGCGCGGTGACGTGGCACATCACGACGCCAAGCGGATCGACCGCGCACTGCACGCGTTCCTCGTCGGCGAACCCGACGAACCAGGGCGAGTCCCAGATCAGCGCGCAGGCGACCCCGTCGCCCTCGATGCGCCGGACCGTGTCCGACCACGAGGCCCACGACTGCGTTGCGGGCTGCGACGACGGCGACGCGACGACGGCGCTCGACTCGGGGGGCGGCAGCATCAGCGGACGATCGACCGACCAGGTCCGCTGCGTCGGACGCAGGCGCCGTGAGTAGGCCGCACCGGTCGGCTGCTGCGTCAACGTGGCCCCGGAAGCGTACCCTGTACGCCAGCCCCACTCCATGTCGGGCGCCGAGATCTCGATCGTCTGGCCGAGCACGATCCGGCCGATGCGGGGGAAGGCCGCGTCAGTGTCCCAGTGCTTCGTGCGCCAGAGGACGATGCGACAGTACCGGTACACGACGGTCTTGTCGGTGTCGACCGCGTCGAAGTGGTGCCCGACCATGCAGGCGAAGCGGTCGGAGAAGATGGCCCCGCGCGACTTGAGGGAGAAGCCTGCGTCCGAGACGTTCGATTCCATGAACAGCGTGTTCTCGTCGTTGTCGCGGATGCGCCAGACGTTGTTGATCGAGCTCGCCGTGTAGCAGAAGTAGTGCTGTTGGCCGCCGGGATCGGACTTGAACTGATGCGGCCGCCACGGGTCGCCCGACGTCCGGGTGATGCGGTAGCCCTCGCCGCTGAAGTTGGTGGTCGTGTACCACTCGTGCGTGTAGCGCGTGGCGACCACGGTGCCGCCCGGCACACCGAACGCGAACGCGACGGTCGGAGACGACCATGAGTCCGTGTCGTTGAACTCGAAGGTCATCCCGGCGAGGTTGTGGCCGAAGACCGCGACGGCGTCCGGCCGGAACCCTCGCTCGCCAGCGTCAAGCACGATGGCGGCCTCCGCGTTGTCCGTCGCACCGCGCCACTCTTGCAGCACGGGTTGACGCAGGATGTTGGCCGCCGCGAACGCGTACGAGGTCGCGTAGGCCCACGTGCCACGGGTCACAGCCTCGCCACGGAACGACGCATGCACGCCGCGCGAGATGAAGTTGCGGGGCTCGGCTAGGATGCGGGAGGTGCGCATCCAGTTGTCGATCCCGTTGTCGAGCGGTGGCTCACCGGTCCCCGACACGGAGCGATCGTTGGTCGCGTCGTCGTCGATGTAGGTGGTGCCGGCCTGGACGACGGCACAGGGTTCATCCGCCTGCACGTCGCCGGTCTTCGCCCACGACCGCGACAGGTGTACGCCCTTCCACAGCGTCTCGGGTTCTCCGCTCTCGAGATGCCCCCACCGGATGTAATTCGTCCCGCCGACGGCTCCGAGAAGGAACGACACACCGGCCGCGCCGGCATCGTACGGGGCATCCCAGTCCGGATCGGTCGCCCGGTCGTATCGCCGCGCGAAGAGGTAGGCCCGCGCGTTCGCCGTCGACCCGGCGATGCGGTGTTGGGCGAACAAGACCTCGGTCCAGTCCGCCGCGACCAGCGTGATCGTGCTGCCGATCTGCGCCGCGTTGACGTTGTCGTAGAGCGCGACCTTAACGTTGGCGCCCGAGCGCTCGAACCGGATCGAGAGATCGGTACGGCCTACTCCATCGCGCAGGGCGATGCGGCAAGCGATCGCGTCGGACGAGGTGCTGCCCCCGAGCACGCACCGCATGACGATCCGGATGTTCGCGGCGAGGCCGATGTCGACGTTGCCGGTAACGTCCTGCGTCCAGTAGCACGGCGCGCCGACGACACTGAGGTAGCCGCCGTCCGCCCCGGCCCGCACCATCGTCACGGTGCCCGCTCC
>JALQSY010000273.1 GCA_023264215.1 Candidatus Nanopelagicales bacterium | reverse complement strand
GGTCCACCTCTACGGCAAGGAGATCCGGCCGGGGCGCAAGCTCGGCCACGTCACCGTGGTCGGCGACGATCTCCCCAGCCTGCTGTCTCGCGCGCACCACGCCGCGAACTACTTCATGGGAGTGATCGATGAGTGATGCGCGACCCCTCGTGGGCATCATCATGGGCAGCGACTCCGACTGGCCGACCATGCAGGCGGCGGCAGCGGCCCTCGAGGAGTTCGGCGTGCCCCACGAGGCCGACGTCGTATCGGCCCACCGCATGCCGCGGGAGATGGTCGCCTACGCCGAGTCGGCCGCCGAGCGCGGCCTTCGCGTCATCATCGCCGGTGCCGGGGGTGCCGCCCACCTCCCGGGCATGGTCGCCTCGCTCACGCCGCTCCCGGTCGTCGGCGTGCCGATACCCCTGACGCATCTCGACGGGCTCGACTCCCTGCTGTCGATCGCGCAGATGCCCGCCGGTGTTCCGGTCGCGACCGTCGCGGTCGGCAACGCGCGCAACGCGGGCCTCCTCGCCGTGCGGATCCTTGCGGCGTCCGATGAGTCCCTGCGAGCGCGCATGGTGGACTTCCAGGCGGCACTGCGGGAGACGGCCATGGACAAGGGGGCGAGGATCCGCGGCGATGGCTGAGCCGGGGCGCGACCCTCGCCTGTACGGGACACCGGAGGTGGCGTCCCGCGTGCTCGACGACACGGGTACGTGGTTCGTCGTGGGCCTGGGCAACAGCCCCGACAGGGATGCCTACTCCATCGCGCGGCTCCTGCAGTCGCGCGGCAAGCGCATCGTCCCGATCCATCCCCGCGCGGAGATCGTGCACGGGGAGCAGGGCTATGCGTCCATCGCCGAGGCCTGCCGAGCCGTCGGCGCCCCCGACGTGGTCGACATGTTCGTGCGCTCGGATCGCGTCGGTGCCTTCGTCGACGAGGCGATAGCAGTCGGCGCAGGCGCCATCTGGATGCAGCTCGGTGTCGTCGACGAGGATGCCGCTCGGCGCGCGGCCGATGCCGGCCTCGACGTGGTCATGGACAACTGCCCCGCGATCGTCTGGCGGGGCTAGTGCCCGCGGTCAGGACGTCGGTCGTCCCAGAGCGCGGTATGTCCACCCGGCGGCGCGCCAGGCCTCCGGGCTCAGGGCGTTGCGCGCATCGATGATGTGCCGCGTGGCGACGACCGCGCCGATCGCCGCCGGATCGACGTCCCGGTACTCGCGCCACTCGGTGAGCAGCAGAACCACGTCGGCGTCGCGGGCGGCCTCGACTGCGGTGTCCGCGTACCCAAGGTCGGGGAAGAGGCGTCGGGCATTGTCGATGGCGCGAGGGTCGTGCACGGTGACCGAGGCGCCCGCGTCGCTCAGTGCTGCCGCGACATGCAGGGCGGGCGAGTCGCGCACGTCGTCGCTATCGGGCTTGAACGCTGCACCCCACACGGCGACTCGCCTACCCGCGGCACTGCCCCCGAGCGCGTCTAGCGCGAGATCGACGGTGTGCTGACGACGGCGAATGTTGATGTCGTCGATATCTCGCAGGAACATCAGGGCCTCGTCGACGCCGAGTTCGCCGGCCCGCGCCATGAAGGCCCGGATGTCCTTCGGCAGGCATCCGCCGCCGAAGCCGAGCCCTGCCCGCAGGAACTGCGATCCGATCCGCGGATCCATGCCCAGCGCTGTCGACAGGGTGACGATGTCGCCGCCGGTTGCCTCGCACACCTCGGCCATGGCATTGATGAACGAGATCTTCGTCGCGAGGAAGGCGTTGGCGGCCACCTTGACCAGCTCAGCCGTCGCGAAGTCGGTGACCAGCAGGGGCGTGCCGGCGTCGAGCAGTGCGGCGTAGACCTCGCGCAGTGTCTGCTCGTCGTCGTCATCCCGCACGCCGAAGACAAGGCGGTCCGGACGAAGGGTGTCCTCGACGGCGTGGCCCTCGCGGAGGAACTCCGGATTCCAGGCCACCCTGGCGCCGGTGGCGGCGACGCGCTCGGCGATGCCGGCTGCGGTGCCGACCGGCACCGTCGACTTGCCGACCAGGAGGGCGTCGTCATCCAGGACCGGCATCAGGGCGTCGACCGCACCGTGCACCTGGGTGAGGTCGGCTGCCGGGGAGTCCGCGCGCTGAGGGGTGCCCACGCAGACGAAGTGCACCCTCGATCCCGCGGCGCTCGTGGGGTCGGTGGTGAAGCGCAGCCGCCCCGACGCGAGTCCGCGCTGCAGGACGTCCTCCAGGCCCGGCTCCCAGAAGGGGACCCGCCCCGACGCCAGCGCGTCGACCTTGCCGGGGTCGCTGTCGATGCCGACG
>JALQSY010000272.1 GCA_023264215.1 Candidatus Nanopelagicales bacterium | reverse complement strand
ATCACGCCGATGCCCGCCTGATGCAGCCTGTCGATGAGGTAGCGAAGATCGTCGGGACTTCCGAAGCGAGGGGTCGGCGCGAAGTACGACGTCACCTGGTAGCCCCACGACCCGGCGAAGGGATGCGCGGCCACCGGCAGGAATTCGACGTGGGTGAAGCCCTGCTCAACGACGTACGCCGTGAGTTCCTCGGCCAGTTGGCGGTAGTCCAGGCCGGGCCGCCATGAGCCGAGGTGCACCTCGTAGATCGACATCGGCCGTCGCAGCGGATCGGCGTGTCCGCGCTTGTCCATCCAGGTCGCGTCGTCCCAGGAGTAGCGAGATGTGTAGACCACCGACCCGGTAGCGGGAGGCACCTCCGTCGCGAAGGCGAAGGGGTCGGCCTTCTCTCGCCACACGCCGTCAGCGCCGAGGATCGCGAACTTGTAGACGGTGCCGTCGCCGATGTCCGGGATGAAGATCTCCCAGACGCCGGTGGATCCCAGGCTGCGCATCGGATGGGCGAGGCTGTCCCAGTGGTTGAAGCTCCCCGTGACGCGTACGCCCTGGGCGTTGGGCGCCCAGACCGCGAAGGAGACGCCGGTCACCGGCCCCTGCGGTGTGTCGTAGGTATGCAGGTGCGCACCCATCACGCGCCACAGCTCCTCGTGCCTTCCCTCGGCGACGAGGTGCATGTCGAGCTCGCCCAGCGTCGGAAGGAATCGGTAGGGGTCGTCGGCGGGGATCACTCGACCGCTGTAGGTGACGTCGAGACGGTAGTCCGGCACCTTCTTGACCGGGAGCACCCCTGCCCAGACCCCGCGATGCTCGTGGCGCAACGGCACGCGAGAGCCGTCGTCGAGCACGACGACCACGGCCTCGGCCATGGGGCGCAGGACGCGCACGGTGACGCCGTCCTTGCCCGGATGCGGTCCGAGGATCGCGTGCGGGTCGTGATGGGAACCGTCGACGATGCGATCGAGTTCGGCGCGGTCGACCTTGACGGCCCGTGGCTCCTTCGGCGGCTTGGTCGCCTTCGCCTTGCTCACGCGGGGCGCCGGACTTCGACGATGTGCGCCACGTTGACGAGCGGATCGAGTCGCACGTAGGTCCCCTGACCCCAGCTGAACGACTGCGCGGTGAGGTGATCGTGGGCGATGAAGCGATCCTGCCAGTCCATGCCGAGTGCCGGCATGTCCCACCACACCGTCGTCTCGCGCACGTTGTGCGGGTCGAGCGTGCACACGACCAGGGTGAGGTCGTCGCCGACGCGCTTGGAGTAGGCGATGACCTCGGGGTCCTCGGTGTGGTGGAAGCGCAGACTGCGCAGGTCCTGCAGCGCAGGAAGACTCCGGCGGAGTTCGTTCAGTCGCGTGATGAAGGGGGCCAGAGTGCGCCCCTCGTCGTCGGCAAGCGCCCAGTCGCGCGGCTTGAACTCGTACTTCTCCGAATCTAGGTACTCCTCGCTGCCTTCCCGGACCGCGGTGCCCTCGAAGAGCTCGTAGCCGGAGTAGACGCCCCAGGTCGGCGACAGTGTCGCAGCGAGCGCGGCGCGGATCGCAAACGCCGCCGGTCCTCCGCGCTGGAGGTAGTCGGTGAGGATGTCCGGAGTGTTCACGAAGGCGTTGGGCCGCATGTATGCCGCAGCCGGACCTGCCAACTCGCTGAAGTACTCCTCGAGTCCTGCCTTGTCATTGCGCCACGTGAAGTACGTGTAGCTCTGCTGGAAGCCGACCTCGGCGAGCGCGCGCATCATCGGCGGACGGGTGAAGGCCTCGGCGAGGAAGATCACGTCGGGATGTTCGGCGTTGACCTCGCCGATGAGGCGATGCCACACCCACAGCGGCTTGGTGTGCGGGTTGTCGACGCGGAAGATCCGCACGCCGCGATCGATCCAGTGGCGTACGACGCGCAGGACTTCGGCGTACAGCCCCTCCGGGTCGTTGTCGAAGTTCAAGGGGTAGATGTCCTGGTACTTCTTGGGCGGGTTCTCGGCGTAGGCGATGGAGCCGTCCGCGCGCGTGGTGAACCACTCGGGATGCTCGCGCACCCACGGATGGTCCGGGGAGGCCTGGAGCGCCAGGTCGAGGGCGACCTCCATGCCGAGCTTGCGCGCCGATGCGACGAAGGCCGCGAAGTCGGCGTCCGTGCCGAGGTCGGGATGGATGGCGTCGTGGCCGCCGGCCTTGCCGCCGATCGCCCAGGGAGAGCCGGGATCCCCGGCCCGAGGCTCCAGGGTGTTGTTGCGCCCCTTGCGATGAGTCGCGCCGATGGGATGGATGGGGGGGAGGTAGACCACGTCGAAGCCCATGGCGGCGACAGCGGG
>JALQSY010000271.1 GCA_023264215.1 Candidatus Nanopelagicales bacterium | reverse complement strand
GATGAGCTCGTACATCAGCGGCTGGGTGAGGGAGGGATCGTCGGCCTCGTTGTGACCGCGCCGACGATAGGTGACGAGGTCGATGACGACGTCCTTGTGGAAGGCCTGGCGGAACTCGAAGGCCAGGTGCGCCACGCGCACGACCGCCTCGGGGTCGTCGCCATTGACGTGGAAGATCGGCGCCTGGATCATGCGCGCAACGTCGGTCGGGTAGACGCTGGAGCGGCTGTAGCGCGGCGACGTGGTGAACCCGACCTGATTGTTGACGACGACGTGGAGGGTGCCAGCGGCAGGATGTCGTAGGCGCGATCGCGGGGCAGCTGGTCTTGCTTGGCGCGGACGATGCCTTCGAGGACGGGGTCGACAGCCTCGAGGTGGGACGGGTTGGCCGCGACGTAGACCAGCGTCTCGTGCCCGTCCAGGCTGCGGTAGGAGCCGCTCGTGCCCAGGTGGTACTTCACATCGCCGGAGCCCTGCACCGACTCCTCGCCGTAATTGCCCTCGAACTCGGCGAAGATCTGGGCGTACGACTTGCCGGCGATGTTGGCCAGGACATTGAGGCGACCGCGGTGGGGCATGCCGATCGCGACCTCGATGATGTCATCGCGCGCCGCGGAGGACAGGACCTCATCGAGCAGGGGGATCAAGGACTCCGAACCCTCCAGCGAGAAGCGCTTCTGCCCGACGTACTTGGTCTGCAGGAAGGTCTCGAAGGCCTCGGACTGATTGAGCTTGTGCAGGATCCGGAGCTGCTCCTCGCGACTGGGCTTGTGGTGCGGGATCTCGACACGCTCCTGGATCCAGCGGCGCTGCTCGGGATCCTGGATGTGCATGTACTCGATGCCGATGCTGCGCGTGTAGGAGTCGCGCAGGACGCCGAGGATCTCGCGGAGCTTCATCAAGGGACGGCCAGCGAAGCCGCCGGTTGCGAACTCCCGGTCCAGGTCCCACAGCGTGAGCCCGTG
This sequence comes from Candidatus Nanopelagicales bacterium, assembly GCA_023264215.1. The sequence goes on along the minus strand of JALQSY010000271.1, from coordinate 1,346 downwards.
CGACAGGACGTCCAGATCGGCGTGCATGCGCTGCTCGTACTCCAGCGGATTGGTATCGGCCATGAGGTGACCGCGCACGCGATAGGCGTGGATCACCTCCTGCACCCGGACCGTCTTGTCCAGATCGGTCTCGTGCGAGGCCGAGATGTCGCGAGCCCAGCGGATCGGCTCATAGGGGATGCGCAGGCTGCGGAAGATGTCGCCGTAGAAGTCGTCCTCGCCGAGCAGCAATTGGTGGATGCGCCGGAGGAACTCGCCGGACTGAGCGCCCTGGATGACGCGATGGTCGTACGTCGAGGTGAGTGTCAGCGTCTTGGACACCGCGTTGCGGACGAGGGACTCCTCGGACGCGCCCTGCCACTCCGCGGGGTACTCCATGGCTCCGACTCCGACGATGCAGCCCTGGCCCTGCATGAGCCGCGGCACCGAGTGCTCCGTGCCGAGAGTGCCGGGGTTGGTCAGGCTGATCGTGGTGCCCGCGAAATCGTCGACGGTGAGCGAGCCTGCCCGGGCGCGCCGCACGATGTCCTCGTAGGCCGCCCAGAAGCCCGCGAAGTCCAGTGACTGGGCGGCCTTGATGTTGGGCACGAGGAGCTGGCGGGTGCCATCGTCCTTGGCGAGGTCGATGGCGATGCCGAGATTGACATCGCCCTGCGGCAGGACAGCGGGCTTGCCGTCGACCTGCGTGAACGAGGAGTTCATGGCGGGCACGTCGGCCAGCGCGCGTACGAGCGCGTAGCCGATCAGGTGGGTGAAGGAGACCTTGCCGCCGCGACCTCGCGTGAGGTGATTGTTGATCACGACGCGGTTGTCCATGAGGAGCTTGGCCGGCACTCCGCGGACGCTGGTCGCCGTCGGCACGCCGAGAGAGGCCTCCATGTTGCCGACGACGCGCGCGGCAGGCCCGCGCAGCACGACGGCTGCGTCGGAGCCATCGGCGCGGGGAGGCGCGGGTGCGGCTGGCGGCGCGGGGGATGTCGGGGCAGCCCCGTTGGCGGCGGAGTCAGCAGTTGTCGGGGTGGGCGCCGTTGCTGAAGCGCCATTGGTCGAGGGTTTGGCCGTGTGCTCGATCGCGGTCTTCAGTGCGGAGCCGTCGGCCGGCGAGTAGTCGGCGAAGAAGTCCCACCAGGCCGGATCGACGCTGTCGCGGTCGGTGAGGTACTGCTGGTAGATCTCGTCCACCAGCCACTCATTGGGTCCGAACCGCCCCTGCGCCACGTCTTCAGGGTAGTCGCGTCCCCGGCGCTTGGCCCTCGGTGGTCGGACGGGCACGGTCGAGTGAGGGGCCGGAGACGATTTGCGCGCGTTATGGGGGTGATTTCGGCCCGAAAGTTCCCCGTTCGGTG
>JALQSY010000270.1 GCA_023264215.1 Candidatus Nanopelagicales bacterium | reverse complement strand
GCGGCCGCTACGAGGGCATCGACGCGCGAGTGGCCGAGTACGCCGCCGCGCGCATGCCCGTCGAGGAGGTCTCGCTCGGCGACTACGTCCTCGCCGGCGGCGAGGTCGCCGCACTTGCCATCGTGGAGGCCGTGACGCGTCTGCTCCCGGGTGTGGTGGGCAACGAGGAGAGCATCGTCGACGACTCGTTCGCGCCCGGAGCGATGGAGGACCTGCTCGAGGGGCCCGTCTACACCCGTCCGCAGGAGTGGCGCGGCCGCGACGTACCCGATGTCCTGCTCTCGGGGGATCATGCGCGCATCGCCGCCTGGCGCCGGGAGCAGGCGGAGCAGCGGACCGTGCAGCGGCGTCCGGACCTTCGGGCGGAGTGAGCGTGGCGACTCGCTCCTATCAGCGCGTCGTCGCACCGCTGCCCGCCGTCGAGGGCTCTGCGTCCGTCATCGTGATCGGCGCGGGGATGGCCGGCCTGTGTGCCGCGGTGGAACTCGTCGAGGCGGGTTGCGACGTGACCGTGCTCGAGGCGCAGCATCGCGTGGGCGGCCGCGTGCGCACCCGTCGCGACTTCGCAGAAGGCCTCTACGTGGAGGAGGGCGCGACCCGCTTTCCCGACGTCCACCACTACACGGCCCACTACCTCCGGCGCTTCGGCCTACCGCTCATCGACTTCGATCGGCCCGACATGGGCCACACGCTTCGCATCATGGGTCACGACATCCAGCAGCATGCGCACGGCGAGAGGTCTCAGGATGCCTGGCCCACCGAGCTGCCCCTCCACCCCCACGAGCGTGCGTTGACCCTCGACGACCTGACGGACCTCTACGTCACGCCGCTGCTCGCCGAGATCGGGGACCCGCTGGGCGAGGGCTGGCCATCCGAGGAGCTGCGGGCGCGCTTCGACACGATCGGCTACGCCGACCTGCTGCGCTCCCGGGGTGCATCCGAGGGTGCGATCCGGGCACTGTCACTGGGCTTCCACGTGGGCGAGGGACCCAACAGCATGTCCGCGCTGTGGTGGCTCGAGGCCATGGCCCTGGATGCGGGGGCACGCGGAGCTGCCAAGGTCGAGGGCGGCAACGATCGATTCGCAGAGGCCTTCGCGCGGCTCCTCCCCGGACGCATCCGCCTGGGGCGAGTGGTCCGGCGGGTCGTCGACGACGGCGGCGGTGTGACGGTGCATGCCGACTCGCCTGTGCGTCCCGAGACCTACCGGGCCGACTACGTCATTAGCACGATCCCGCTACCGCTCCTGCTCGACGTTCACTTCGAGCCCGAGCTCGATCCTCACCGGCGCGAAGCCATTGCCGCGGTTCCTTACGCTTCGCTCTCTCGTGTGGCGCTGCAGTGCCGCGAACGCTTCTGGCTGGAGGCCGATCGGTCAGGCTTCGAAGCTACGGACGAGGAGATCGCCGAGGTCTGGGACCTCACGGTCGGGGAGCCGGGCACCCGAGGGGTGCTCGTGGCGTACTCCGGGGGCAATGAAGCGCGGCGCGTCACCGCGATGCCGCCCGATGAGCGCCTCGCGTACACGGTCGAGCGCCTGGAGGCGCTCCTCCCGGGTCTTGCCGAGCACGTGGAGGGCGGCGCATCGACCTGTTGGGATGCCGAGCCCTGGGCGCGCGGTGGAGGCGCATGGTTCCAGCCGGGCCAGATGGGCCTGCGCCCGCTGCTGGCCGAGCCCCACGGCCGCGTGCACTTCGCGGGGGAGGCCGTGTCGCACTGGCCGGGCTGGGTGCAGGGCTCGCTCGAATCGGCACGGCGCGCCGTCACCGAGGTGCTCGTGAGGTCAACCCCGCCGGGCACCTGAGGATCTGCTCGAGTCCGGCCTCGACGGCTGGCCCTCGGGTCCAGGCCCGCTGCTGGGGTGTGGCACACTTTCGGGGCTGCCTCCGCCTACGTGGAGGCCGGTCCGCCACAGGGGATCGGCCGTAGGGGGCAGACCTCCCGCTCGATCCCGGGTGGGGAGCCGTGCCATCCCGACGGGATGGATCGACCGCGGGCGACCTGTGGCGCCGGCAGGAAGCGATTGCGCCATGCAGACCCTCGACGATCTCGATTCCGCGTCCCTGCGTTCGGATATCCCCGACTTCCGTCCTGGCGACACCGTCAAGGTGCACGTCAAGGTCGTCGAGGGAAACAAGACCCGCGTGCAGGTCTTCCAGGGCGTGGTCATCGGCCGTGCCGGCGATGGGGTGCGTGAGACCTTCACTGTCCGCAAGGTGTCCTACGGCGTCGGCGTCGAGCGCACCTTCCCGCTGCACACCCCCTCGGTCGAGAAGATCGAGCTGGTCAGCCGCGGTGATGTCCGTCGCGCCAAGCT
>JALQSY010000026.1 GCA_023264215.1 Candidatus Nanopelagicales bacterium | reverse complement strand
GTCCGCGGTCGGGCGCCTGGAGGGAAGCGGGGTGATGCGCGACATGGAGGCCAGGCTGGCGAGCGATCCGGAGCTGCGCGCGTCCTATGTCCGTGCCCACGAGGACTACCTTGCGGCTCGAGCCGCACTCGGCGAAGTCCCGGAGATCGCCGGCGTCTCCGCCGGGGGCATGCCCGACCGTGTCAAGTGCCTCCACGTGCTCCTCGCCCACTCCCTGGCCGCGGGACCGGGGGTCAATCCCCTCGGCGACGAGGCTCGGGCCCTCGTGGGGGAGTGGTGGGCCGGGCCCTCATGCGCCGCTGCCTGCGCCGAGGAGGGGTCCCCGTGAGGGTCGGTGCGATCGACTGCGGCACCAACAGCATCCGGCTCCTGATCGCCGATGTCGACGGGCCGGCCCTACGCGAGGTCGTGCGCGAGATGACGGTGGTCCGCCTCGGCGAGGGAGTGGATCGCACCGGAGCGTTCTCGCAGCCGGCACTTGATCGGACCTTTGCCGCGTGCGAGGACTACGCCGAGATCATCGGTGGGCTCGGCGTCGAGCGCCTGCGCTTCGTCGCCACGAGCGCGAGCCGGGACGTGAGCAATCGCGATGCCTTCATCGACGGAGTGCGCCAGCGCCTGGGCATCTCGCCGGAGGTCATCTCCGGTGCGGAGGAGGCGCGGCTGTCCTTCCGCGGCGCGGTCGAGGGGCTTCCGGGCGATCGCATCGCGATGCCGACACTGGTCGTCGATATCGGCGGCGGCTCCACGGAGTTCGTGCTCGGCGACCGGGATCCTGATGGAGCATCGCGAGTCGATGCCGCCGTGTCCGTCAACATCGGCTGCGTCCGCATGACCGAACGCCATCTGCATGGCGATCCGCCCTCGGCCGGGGAGATCGCTCGCGTGGAGGCTGATGTCTCTGCGGCACTGGATGAGGCCGCCTCGACCGTGCCGCTTGATCGAGCGCGCTCGCTCGTCGGGGTCGCGGGCACGGTGACGACGCTCGTGGCGCTCATCCACGGCCTGCCGGTCTACGACCCGGCCGAGATCCACGGCCGCGAGGCCACCCTCGATCAGGTCGACGAGGTGACCGAGCGCCTGCTGGTCATGCCGCGCGCCGAGCGTGCCGAGCTCGCGGTCATGCACCGCGGTCGGGTCGATGTCATCGGGGGAGGAGCCCTCGTGCTGCGCCAGATCATGCGCCGACTGCCCGTGGGCTTCGTGGTCGCCAGCGAGACCGACATCCTCGACGGTGTCGCTCGATCCCTCGCCGAGGGGTGATCCGGCGAGGTCGGTCCTGTGGACTCGGCGCTGCGAGGCTGGCGGCCTCCGGGCCGTCGACCTCCGGGCCCTCGACCAGATGCCTCCCGGTCATCGGCCAGATCGTGTAAGCGATTGCGGCGACCACCCGTCCGGCCGTACACTCGCGAACCAATCCGAATCGGGCAGCTCGGCAGGAGCGGTACCGGATCGCGCCGCAGCGTTGCAGTATCCGACCCTGTCGTTACCTGACGGGACCGGCCTGGAGGGGAAGCGTGTCGATCACCATCCGCGATGTCGCCCAGGCGGCGGGCGTCTCCACGGCGACCGTCTCCCGGGCGCTGCGGGGCCTGCCGCACGTCGATCCCGAGACCCGCGAGCGGGTGCGCAAGGTGGCGGCGGAGCTGGACTACGTCGTGTCGCCGAGCGCGTCACGCCTGGCCAGCGGCCGGACCGGGACGGTCGCGGTCATCACGCCGTTCATCGACAGGTGGTTCTTCTCGACGGTGCTGTCGGGCATCAGCGCTGTCCTGCAGCACAGCGATGTCGACCTCCTCGTCTACGAGGTCGGCGATCCGGGCACCAGCCCGGGCCTGCCCGCTGAGAGGCGCCTGCGCGGACGCGTCGATGGCGTCATCGTCGTGACCTTGCCGACCGACGCGCCGCGCATCGCGGACATGCTCGAGATCGGCCTTCCGACGAGCTTCATCGGCGTGCGCTGGCCCGGCGTCCCCTCCGTCTGCATCGATGACGCTGCCGCCGGACGCATGGCGACGCAGCACCTGATCAACCTCGGGCACGAGCGCATCGGCATCATCTCCGGCCGTCCCCACGCCTCGACGTCCCAGGCGAGCCGCGCGCAGGGCTATCTCACGGCGATGCAGGGCGCTGGCCTCGTGCCGGACGAGGCCCTGGAGGCCTTCGGCTACTTCACCGTCGCGGGGGGCGAGGCTGCCATGACCTCCCTGCTGTCGCAGCCCAAGCCACCCACCGCGGTCTTCGCCATGTCCGATGACATGGCGTTCGGCGCGATTCGCGCCCTTCAGCGCCATGGCATCAGGCCCGGCTCGGACATCGCCATCGCCAGCATCGACGGCCACGAGCTCGCCGAGCTCCTCGACCTGACGACCGTGGGGCAGCCCGTCGCGCAGATGGGGCGTATGGCTGCCGAAGCGCTGCTCGGTCAGATGCTGGGCAACGACGCGAGCGTGACCGAGGAGATCACCGTGCCCACCACCTTGGTCGTCCGCGGCAGCACGGTCACCCCGGATCGTTCGTCGTAGTCCAGCAAGCAGTGCCTCTAGGCTCGGTCCATGCCTGTGCTCGACATCCCATCCGGCACTGACGGACTCACCGGCTACCTCGCGACCCCCGAGTCCGGTCGCGGCCCCGGTGTCGTGGTGATCCAGGAGTGGTGGGGGGTAGTGCCCCACATCCGTTCCGTGGCCGACCGCCTGGCCCAGGCGGGCTTCGTCGCCCTGGCACCGGATCTGTTCCGGGGCGTCGAGACGACCGAGCCGGACGAGGCGGGCAAGGTCATGATGGGGCTGCGTGTCGCCTCGGCCGGTTCCGATATCGCCGCGGCCGCGGGGCATCTGGCCAGCAGCGGGCTGCTCACCAGCGCGCAGCTCGGCTGCGTCGGCTTCTGCATGGGCGGCGGCCTGGCCCTGCTCGCGCCGACGGTGAGCCCGGGCATCGACTGCACCGTCGCCTTCTACCCGGCCATGCCCTGGCCGGACTACCACCCTGACTGGGCCAACTACGCCGGCCGCGAGGCGCTCATCCATCAGGCGGAGGCCGATGTGCCCTCGACCGGCCCCGATATCGCACGCTACGCCGAGGAGATCTCCAAGCACGGGGGCGTGGTGACGGTCGAGACCTACCCGGGCACGCAGCACGCGTTCTTCAACGACGATCGCCCCGAGGTCCACGACCCTCGGGCAGCGGCGCTGGCCTGGGAGCGCACCATCGACTTCCTGCACCGACGCCTCGACGGGCCGTTCCGCTGACCGCCTCGGCGAACACCCCTGTCGCCGTACGCCGTGCCGCGGCGCGATCGGCCGATCTCACGGAGCTCGACTCAGCGATCGTCGAGTGCCGCGCCTGTCCGCGGCTCGTGCGCTGGCGCGAGCAGGTCGCGAGTGAGCGACGCGCGGCGTACGCCGACCAGGAGTACTGGGGGCGCCCGGTGCCCGGTTTCGGACCGGAGGATGCACGCATCCTCGTCGTCGGCCTGGCGCCTGCAGCGCACGGCGCCAATCGCACGGGCCGCGTGTTCACCGGGGACCGCAGCGGAGACTGGCTCTTCGCCTCGCTGCATCGGGTCGGGTCGGCTGCGCTGCCGACGTCCGTCTCGGCCGATGACGGGCAGAGGCTCGACGGCGTGCGGATCACGGCGGCGGTGCACTGCGCGCCGCCCGACAATGCGCCGACCCCGGCAGAGCGCGACACGTGCGCGCCGTGGCTGGTGCGCGAGATCGCGCTCACGGAGCCGCGCGTACTCGTCGCGCTCGGGGGCTTCGCGTGGCAGTCAGCCCTCCGGGCACTCGCGGACCGCGGCGAGCCGGTGCCGACGCCGCGGCCGAAGTTCGGGCACGGGGCGATCGCTCAGGTGGGCGATCGCTGGCTCGTCGGCTGCTACCACCCGAGCCAGCAGAACACCTTCACGGGCCGGCTGACGGAGCCGATGCTGGACGCGATCTGGCGCAGCGCCCAGGATCTGGCCGGCAGCGACTAGGTCCGACAGGGGCGGCTTGCCGTCCCGCCGGGCAGGCCCAGTGCCCCGGAGGGGCCAGTGCCCCCGGAGGGGATCGAACCCTCACTGTGCCGGGTTTAAGCCGGGTGTCTCTGCCGATTGGACTACGGGGGCCCGCCCAGCCTAGGGCCGCCCCGGCCCCCGGACGGCTCCGTGGGGATTGCTTCCGGGCCCGGATCCGTTACCGTGGAATGAAAGGGCGGGCGCAGGCCCGCCTTGAGCGCACAGGAGGAGCACCATGCAGACGGCCAATCCCGTCCTCGCTCGCATCGATCGCGATGCGGCACAGGCCAGCCGATCGGGGGCCGGCTTCGCCTACGAGGAGGGTCGCAGCGCGGTCGCGTCGGCCCAGGTGGGGGCTCCCGCCCCGGCGCCGGCCACCGATGGCGCGGGCATCTACACCGGCGTCCAGATCCCTGCTCCCGTCGCCCAGCGCGTGACCTATGCCGACGTCATGGTCAAGTCGGCGATCATGTTCGGCGTCGCCGTGGTCATGGCCTTCGCCGGCTGGATGCTCACCGAGGCTATGCCCGGCGTCGGCACCCTGCTGGTCTTCGGTGCTCTGATCGCCACGATCGCCCTCGGCCTTGTCAACGCCTTCAAGCGGCAGGTGAGCCCCCCGCTGACCCTGCTCTACGCCGCCGTCTCCGGCTTCATGCTGGGAGCGGTCAGCTACTGGTACAACCAGATCGCCCTCGCCTCCGATTACGAGGGCCTGGTGCTCCAGGCCGTGCTGGCGACGTTCACAACGTTCGGCGTGATGCTCCTGCTGTTCGGCACCGGCATCGTCAAGGTCACGAACAAGTTCGTGAAGTTCATGATGGTCGCGATGGTGTCCTACTTCTTCATCGCCATCGCCTCCCTCGTTGCCGCGATGTTCGGGGTGGGTGGCGGCTGGGGCTTCTACGGTGTCGGGACCCTCGGTCTGCTGCTGTGCCTGTTCGGCGTCGGCCTCGCCGCGTTCAGCCTCATGCTGGACTTCGAGGCCATCAAGCAGGGCGTGGCGATGGGCCTGCCCGAGCGCGAGTCCTGGCGGATGTCCTTCGGCCTCCTCGTCACGCTGGTGTGGCTCTACCTCGAGTTCCTCCGCCTCTTCGCCATCATCGCCTCCGGTCGCGAGTAGCGCCCTTCCGTTGACTGCTACGCGTTGCGTCATTTTCGGGGCGGAAACTGACGCAACGCGTAGCAGTCAACGGGCAATGTAGGGGTAGCGTGCTGCGGTGACCGCTATGTCCGAGGCCAGGACTGAGCTCGGCCGCGTTGTCGATCGTTTGCGATCCATGCCGCTCGCTCGCCTGGCCCGACCGTGGAGCGATTATCCGTCGCTCGCCGCGGGCGCCCGCGCGCTCGCGCAGCGTCTTGCCGATTGCGGTGCTGACGTGGGTGGCTGGCCGCGGCGCCAGGTCCCGGACGTGGGCGATGCCGCGGTGGGCGATCAGGTAGCCGTCACCGGGGCGGATCTGCTCGCCTTGGCACCGGGACCCGATCACCTCGAGTCTGTCGCGCAGGATCTCCGCGCGATCCGACTCGCCCTCTAGTCGCCTTCGGGATCTCCCACAAGCGCGGGCAGCACCTCGCCGTCACCGCCGAGGCGCCAGGCGGCGATGACCTCGGGGAGCAGTACCTGCGCTGCTGCGGCGTACCCCTCGGTCGAGGGGTGGAAACGGTCCTCAGCGAACATCACGTCGGGTCGCTCGTCGAACTCCGGCCCCAGAAGCGATCCCAGCGAGACCGCGCGCCCTCCCTCGGCAATGGTGGCCTCCGCCTGGGCTGCCGCGAGTTTGCGTGAGGACCGGCGCATCACGGTGCGCAGTGGTTGTGGCACCGGCTTGACGGTGCCGAGATCGGGACACGTCGCGACGACCACCTCGGTCCCGTTGTCGCGCAGGCGACGGACGGCACGCCGCAGTCGCCGCGCCGAGAGCGCCCGCGGCACGAGGTGCGTGACGTCGTTGGCGCCGATCATGATGACCGCGACATGCGGCCTGGTCCACATCGCTCGATCGACCTGCGCATCCAGATCGGCCGTCTGCGCTCCGATGACCGCGTGATTGCTCAGGGTCACCGTGCGCCCGGACACCTCCGACAGTGCATGGGCGAGGATCGCGCCCATCGTGTCGTCTGGGCGCTCGGCTCCCAGTCCGGCGGCACCGGAGTCCCCCAGCACGGCAAGGCGGATGGACGTGCCGGGCCCGCTGCCATACCTGCCGTCGGCGTACGGAGCCGTGCTCGTCCGCGGCCCGATGCGCCGCCTGGCCTCGAGTGCCTGAGCGGTGAGCAGGCCGGCGGCAGCCACGAGAGTGGCGCCCGCGGCGGCGGCGGCGCGGGTGAGCGAACTGGTGCGCATCAGGTCGTCCGGGAGGCCCTGGACAGGAAGCCGCGCACCTGCTCCCGCGCGTTGTCGCGGACCTCCGGACCGTGCGTGAACGCCGCCACGGCGTACTCCAACTCGCCGAGCACGTGCGCCGTCTCGACGTTCTGGCGGAAGGACGTGCAGACGGCCTTGGTCGGCCAGGCCATGCGGGAGTTCATGTTGAAGATCGAGTCGCCCGTGATGAGGACGCCGCTGCTCGCGTGGAGCAGCGACACGTGACCGGGGGTGTGCCCGGGCGTGTGCACGACGCGCACTCCGCCGGCGACATCGAGCACCTGGCCATCGGCGAGTTCCTGCGCGACGGGTGTGGCGCGGAAGTCGCCCCAGGGTGCCCGCGCGAGCAGGCGACCCGCGGTCGACGCGGTATCTCCCGGCGGCCGCGTGCCAGTCCGCACGTAACCGGCGTCATCGGCATGGACATCCACCCCGGACGCTGACGTCTCCTCGACCATGCGCGCCGCGCCACCGGCGTGATCAAAGTGCGCGTGGGTGAGCAGGATGCGCTGGACGTCGCGCGGGTGCTTGCCGATGGACTGCAGAGCGGTGACGATCTTCTTGGGTGCGCGCTTCAGGCCGCAGTCGACGAGGGTCACCGAGCCGTCGGCCTCGACGAAGGCGAAGGAGTTGATGAAGTCGCCCATGGTCGGGATGCGATAGACGTTGTCGGCGAGGGCGACGGCGGGTGAGCGGGCCACGGCCTCAGCGTAGGCTCTCCTGCCATGCGCGTGGTCGACTCCGTCGTAGAACTGATCGGCGATACCCCCCTCGTGAGGCTCCGCAGGGTCGCGGAGGGGATCGCGTGCCCGGTCTACGCCAAGGTCGAGTACATGAATCCAGGCGGATCGGTGAAGGACCGGATCGCCACGCGGATGATCGAGGCCGCCGAACGTGACGGCCTCATCGGCCCCGGCGGCACCATCGTGGAGCCGACGAGCGGCAACACGGGCGTGGGCCTAGCGATCGTCGCCCAGCAGCGCGGCTACAGGTGCATCTTCGTGTGCCCCGACAAGGTGTCCAAGGACAAGCAGGACGTCCTGCGTGCCTACGGCGCCGAGGTCGTGGAGTGCCCGACCGCGGTCGATCCCGAGGATCCGCGCTCGTACTACTCGGTGAGCGACCGACTCGCGCGCGAGATCCCCGGTGCGTGGAAGCCCGACCAGTACTCCAACCCCAACAATCCGCGCAGTCACTACGAGACCACCGGTCCGGAGATCTGGGAGCAGACCGAGGGACGCGTGTCGCACTTCGTGGCCGGGGCGGGCACGGGGGGGACGATCACCGGTGTGGGGCGCTACCTCAAGGAGGTGAGCGACGGTCGCGTGCGCATCATCGCGGCAGACCCCGAGGGCTCGGTCTACTCGGGCGGCACGGGACGCCCCTACCTGGTCGAGGGTGTGGGCGAGGACTTCTGGCCATCGACGTACGACCCCGAGGTCGCAGACGAGGTCATCGCCGTGAGCGACCGCGACTCCTTCGAGATGACCCGTCGCCTCGCGCGCGAGGAAGGCCTGCTGGTGGGCGGGTCGTGCGGCATGGCGGTCGTGGCCGCCCTCGACGTCGCCCGACGCGCGAGCGCGGATGACATGGTCGTCGTCCTGCTCCCGGACAGCGGTCGCGGCTACCTGTCGAAGGTGTTCAACGACGAGTGGCTTGCCTCCTACGGCTTCGGCCCGGCGGCGAGCGACCGCACGGTCGGTGACGTCTTGCGCGGCAAGTCCGGGGATCTCCCACCGTTCGTCCACGCGCATCCCACCGAGTCGGTCCGCGAGGCCATCGACACCCTTCGCGAATTCGGGGTCTCTCAGATGCCCGTCGTACGCGCGGAGCCCCCCGTCATGGCTGCGGAGGTGGTCGGCTCGGTCGTCGAGCGCGACCTGCTGGACGCGCTCTTCGCCGGCCGGGCAGCACTGGCCGACACCCTCGATGCGCACATGTCGGCGAAGCTGCCCCAGGTGGGTGCCGGAGAGCCGGTGTCCGCCGCGGTCGCTGCGCTCGAGGGTTCCGACGCGATCTTGGTCCTCGACGACGGCAAGCCCGTCGGAGTCCTCTCGCGGCAGGATCTGCTCGGCTACCTCGCGGGCTGAGCCCGGCATGCGCCTGGCTCAGAGGTGCAGGCGGCGTACCTCCTGCGGCCAGCCGCAGGCCACCGCTACCCTGCCCGCCCACATCCGCGCTGCGTCATCGTCGGCGACGTCGACGATGGTGAGGCCGCCGAGGTGCTCGACACCTGTGCGGTAGGGGCCGTCCGCGATCACCAAATCCCCGCTCGTGTCGTCGGCATGCGCGGCCAATGCGAGATTCTCGTCGACGCCGCCCGCGGTGACCAGGACCCCGGCCTCGCGCATCTCGTCCACGACGGCGCGGGCGCGTGGCGCTCGGCTGGCGTACCACTCCTCCGGGCGATCGCCGACCCACTGCTGGTGGAAGTAGATGACGTACTGCGGCATCTACAGCGACGGCAGCGCGAGGCCGGTGTTGGCGTGGCAGCGGTAGCCGTGGGGCACCTTGTAGAGGTACTGCTGGTGGTAGCCCTCGGCGAAGTAGTAGGGCCAGTCGTCCGCGGGCGCGATCTGCGTCGTGATCGCCCCGTAGCCGCGCTCGGCGATCACCCCGGCGTAGGCCGCCGAGGTCCGCTCGATGAGGTCGCGCTGCTCGTCCGTGGTGTAGTAGATCGCGCTGCGGTACTGCGTGCCCGTGTCGTTGCCCTGGCGATACCCCTGCGTCGGATCGTGGCTCTCCCAGAAGTGCTTGAGCACGTCGTAGGTCGAGATCTGGTCCTCGCGGTAGGCGACGCACACGGCCTCGGTGTGCCCGGTGCGCCCGGTGCAGACCTCTTCGTACGTCGGATGCGGCGTGAAGCCACCCTGGTAGCCGACGGAGGTCACGTAGACACCGGGCAGTCGCCAGTAGATCTCCTCCGCGCCCCAGAAGCAGCCCATGCCGAGGTAGATCACGGCGAGGTCCGACGGCCACGGGGTCTCCGCGAGATCGCGCAGCGGGGTGCCGAGCACCGCGTGGTCGGCGGGGATCTCGAAGGGGTAGTGGTCCCGGCCCGGCAGTGCCGCATCGGGGGCCACCATCTGGGACTTCGCGGAGGAGAAGAGGAAGGCCATGGAGCGAGTATGCCCCTTGCCACGTCGGGGCGCTCCTGGGAGCATCCGGGCATGACCTTTCCCATCAAGTACACCGGCGGCGACGACCCGACGACCCTGTCCGCCGAATGGCAGGCGCCCGGCTCGGTCGATGCGGTCTCCACGACGATCGAGGGATCGCTGGAGCAGCAGGGCGGCCGGGTCCAGGGCCTGGACGCCGACTTCGGTAGCGCCCTGAAGTTCCGCCTGCTCGGCTCGTTCTTCTCCAGCACCGAGGACGACCTGCCCTTCCATCTGCACGTCGATGTGCGGCCCGGCACGGTGGCGGATCAGTCGCATGTCCGCGCCGAGATGCGCTCGACCGAGGGCTGGTACCTCGTGCAGTTCAACTTCGTCGAGGGGCAGTACCGCCAGCGCTTCGAGGAGGTCGTCGGCCGCCTGCGTACGGCCACCGGAGAGGTATCCGCCTAGGCTCATCCCATGACGTCATGGGACGAGGCCGGGTTCGAGACTCGAGCGATCCACGCGGGCCAGGAGCCCGATCCGCTGACCGGTGCCGTCGTGCCTCCGGTCTACCAGGTCTCGACGTACGCGCAGGATGGTGTCGGCGGACTGCGTGGCGGCTACGAGTACTCCCGCAGCGGCAACCCCACGCGCACGGCGCTGGAGGAGTGCCTGGCCTCGCTCGAGGGAGGGGCTCGGGGGCTCGCCTTCGCCTCGGGTCTGGCCGCCGAGGACACCCTGCTGCGCACGGTCGGGTCGCCGGGCGCGCACGCGATCATCGGCAATGACGCGTACGGCGGCACCTATCGGCTATTCGCCAAGGTCGCGGAGCCGTGGGGCCTGGAGCACACGCCGGTCGACCTCACCGACCTGGATGCGGTGCGTGCTGCCGCCGCGCCGGGCGAGCCCGACAGCGGGGGCTCTGCCGCCGCGCCGGGCCAGACTCGGCTCATCTGGGCCGAGACACCCACCAATCCGCTCCTCACCGTCGTCGACATCGCCGCCCTGGCGCAGATCGCGCACGAGGCAGGCGCCCTCCTGGTCGTCGACAACACCTTCGCGTCGCCGTACCTGCAGCAGCCGCTGGCGCTCGGGGCCGATGTCGTCGTGCACTCCACGACGAAGTACCTCGGCGGCCACAGCGATGTCATCGGGGGAGCGCTCGTCGTGCGCGACGCTGACCTGGGCGAGCGTCTTGCGTATCACCAGAACGCCATGGGCTCGGTGCCCGGTCCGTGGGACTCGTGGCTGGTGTTGCGCGGCATCAAGACTCTCGGTGTCCGCATGGACCGGCACAGCGCGAATGCCCGGGCGATCGTCGAGCTCCTCGCAGGCCATCCCCGCGTGAGCGAGGTCTTCTACCCCGGCCTTCCAGGGCATCGAGGTCACGATGTTGCTGCACGTCAGATGCGCGACTTCGGCGGCATGGTGTCCTTCCGCGCCGCTGGCGGTGAGCAGGAGGCTGTCGACATCTGCGCGCGCACCAAGGTCTTCACGCTGGGCGAGTCCCTCGGTGGCGTCGAGTCGCTCATCGAGCACCCCGGTCGCATGACCCACGCGTCAGCGGCGGGCAGTCCGCTCGAAGTGCCGAACGATCTCGTCAGGCTGTCGGTCGGAATCGAGTCGGTGGACGATCTCGTCGCCGACCTGAAGCAGGCGCTCGGATGACCGCGGATGCGTCGGCGGTCGTCGGGTGGACCGCTTCGGGAATCGCCGACGACGTGCGGTCGGGTCGCCGTACTGCCGTCGGCGCGGTCACCGAGTCGCTCGCGCGGATTCGCGAGTACGACAGTGATGTCGACGCCTTCCAGGTGGTTCGCACCGATCGGGCCCTCGCCGAGGCGGCCGAGGTGGATGCTCGAACTGACCTCGCCGACCTGCCCCTGGCCGGTGTGCCTGTCGCCATCAAGGACAACGTGCCGGTGGCCGGCGAACCGATGCGGGTCGGGTCCGCTGCGTCGTCCGACGTACCGCAGGCGGCTGATCACCCGGTCGTGGAGCGGATTCGCGCTGCTGGCGGCGTGGTTGTCGGGCTCACTCGCGTGCCCGAACTCTGCGTCTTCGGCGCCACCGACTCGGTGTACGGCATCACCCGCAATCCCTGGGACCTCTCCCGCACGCCGGGTGGTTCGAGCGGCGGATCGGCGGCGGCGGTCGCGTCGGGCATGGTGCCTGTCGCGCACGGCAACGATGGGATGGGCAGCGTGCGCATCCCCGCAGCCTGCTGCGGGCTTGTCGGCATCAAGCCCGGGCTCGGGGTCGTACCGGCCCAGCTCGGGTCGACCGACTGGTACTCGATGAGCGAGAACGGTGCCCTCGCCACGACCGCCGGTGATGCGGCGCTGCTGCTGTCGGTGATGGCCGGCGACCCCGCGCTGGCCCGGGTCGAGGTGCTCGACGAGCGGCTGCATGTCGCGGTCTCCTTCCGCCCGCCCGTCGCGGGCGTGCCGGTCGATCCGGCGTGGGCAGCGGCGGCGGATTCCCTCGCCTCCCTGCTGCGTCGAGACGGACACGAGGTCCGTCAGGCCGATCCGCTCGCGGCCACCGATCCCACGGCCAATGCTGCGGCGATCGCTGGCCTGGCTCGCTGGTTCGCCGGCACTGCCGCCGACGCCGATGAGCTCGACGCGGAGAGACTGGAGCCACGCGTGCGACGTCACGCCATGCTGGGTCGGCTTGTCCGGCGTACGCCCCTGATGAGCGAGCGGCTGCGCGAGTCATGGATCTCGCACGCCGATGCGTTCCTCAGCGAGTACGACGTCCTGGTCACCCCGGCGCTGGCACAGCCCCCGATCAACGCGCGGCGCTGGTTCAGCGGCGGGTGGTCGTCGACGATGCTCGCCAACATCCGCTACGCGCCGTTCGCCGCGCCCTGGAACGTCGCGGGGATGCCCGCGATCGTCATCCCGATGGGGGTGCATCCGCAGGCGGGCACTCCGGTCGCGGCGCAGGTGGTCGCCCGACGTGGTCGCGAGTCGCTGCTGCTGGCGATCGCCGGGTGGGTCGAGCAGGTGCGACCCTGGCGGCGTACCGCGCCCGGCTTCCCTGGCTGATCCGATAACGCCCGTCGTACACGTGAACCTTCGGTCACGGCTGCTGGGAATGCAGGAAATCGACACTTGCGGCCCGCGGGAAGTGTCGATTTCCTGCATTCCCGATGGCCCACTCAAAGCCGAGCGACGGATGCCGGCCGGTGTCGCGGCGGCTCGTCGCTATCCACAGGTCCGAGGAGGGCCTAGTGCGTAGCAGTCGCTGCAGCCACGCTGGTGACCATGACGCGTGTGGAAGTCAAGGAGACGGTCGGCGTCCTAGCGGGGCTATTCGGATTGTCGCCATTCACCTCGGCGCAGGCCGAGGCTGCAGGGGTGCCTTCTCATCGAGTCGCGAGAGCCGTTCGCGCTGGCGCCGTGCTACGCCTGTGGCGAGGACATTACGTGCTGCCCTCCTCCACGAGCGACCGAAGCGTTCCTGGTCTCACGCCGCTCCACAGAGCTCAGGTGCGCGAGGCGATTGACCGACTGGAGGGCGCTCTGGTGTCCCTCGGCGACGCGACTGCGTCCGCAGCGTGGGAGGTCCCGCTCCTGAGCGCTTCCCCTCCCGCATTCCCGGTGTTGCATGTGCGGCGGGAGTCCGGTGTGCGATCCGGTGTGCAGCGCGGAATCCGCTTCGTGCATCGCGCGGTTGACCCGGAGCGCATCGTGTTCGGTCCGGCCGGATTGCCCATATCCGACCCGCTTCTGACGTCGATCCACTCTTCTGCGGCGACCGGTCTGAGCCTTGGCCACCGCCTCGTTGCCCTTCATGGGGGTCTACGACGACATGCTGAATGGCGAGCAGCAACGATGGCGGTGTCCGATCCGCATGAGGCGGCCGCCCTGCGTCTGTCGCCCCATGACATCACGCGCATCGTGAGCGATCGATTGGTGCGCGAACAACTGGTGGACGAGGGAATAGCGGTCGCACAGGTGGCAGACCTGCGCGGCAAGCAGCGGGTCATCGACGCTTTGGCAGTCGCCGACGCCCGATTGGAGACCGCGCTCGAGTCACTGTCGTGGGCTGCCTTCGTCGAGTCTGGAATCGAGATGCCGATTCCCCAAGTGAGTCTGCTTGGCGGCAGTGGCTCTCGGTGGCGAGTCGACTTCCTCTTCGGCGATCGGGTCATCGGCGAGTGCGATGGAGCCGTGAAGTACTCCGATCCTCAGGCTCTGTGGAGGGAGAAGAGGCGCCAGGAGGATCTGGAGCAGGCGGGATACATCGTGGTGCGCTGGACCTGGGAGGAGATTGTCCATCGCCCGTGGACCGTCATTCGTCGAATCCTTGAGGCCCTTGCACGCGCCCGCCGGTTCGCGACACCGGCTTAGCGACACGCGTTCAGTCGCCCTGAGGCCTAGCAACACACGAAGTCGACACTTGGCGCGCCACCTAAGTGTCGATTTCGCGTATCGCCGGCAGCATGCGACGCGCGTGACGCGGCCTTGGGGCTACTCGGCTGGGGCAGTGCGGCGGAGGGTCTCGGGCATGGCCACGACGAAGATCAGCGCGATCGCGGAGATCGCCGCACCGACGGCGAAGGCCCACTCGAAACCGTAGAGATCCAGCAGGAGACCGCCGATGAGGGGACCGATGACCGCCCCGATGTCCGACACCATCTGGAACGCCGCGACGACGCTGCCGCCCTGGCGCCCACCCATGATGTCGCCGACGACGGCGGAGGGAGCTGACCCCAGGAAGGCCGAGCCGACGGACATCACGGCCATGCTGAGGAAGAACACCACCAGGGCGACGGAGAGCGAACCGGTCGCGAGGTCGTCGATGACGAGCATCAGCATGCCGATGACCGTGACAATCGTGCCGATGATCATCGCGGGCTTGCGGCCGCGCGTATCCGTGAGGCGCCCCGCGGGCAGCAGGATCGCCGCCTGCACGACTGCGGCGACCAGGAATGCCCATCCGGACAGGCTGGGGGCCTGGCGAAGGCCCTGGACGACGAACAGGGGGATGAGGGCGCTGCGCAATCCGAAGACGGTCAGGCCCGTCGTGAAGTTGACGGCCAGCGCAGCGCGGTAGGCGCCGTTGCGCAGTGCCTCGCGGAGCTCGCCCCACCCACCGGGCCGAGGAGCGCCGGGCTCGAGAGCCGGTTCTGTCGCGGTGACGGCAGCCTCGCGTGCGGCGAGGCGCGCAGGTGAGAGGAACACCAGTGCGATGACCGTCGCGATCGCCAGGGTCCCGGCGTAGAAGAAGAACGGTGCTCTGATCGAGATGGCCAGCAGAATGCCGCCGATGGCGGGACCGGCCACTCCGCCGACGAGGAACCCTCCCTGCCATGCTGCCGAGGCTCGGCCGCGCTGATCCGCGTCGACGACGCGCAGGAGCAGGGCCATGGCGGAGACGGTGAACATCGCCGAACCAACGCCACCGACGGCACGCAGCACGATCAGTTGGACGAAACTCTGCGACAGGCCCGCGAAGAAGCTCGACACCGCGACGATGGCCAGACCCGCTGCGAGCACGTTGCGCTCTCCGAAGCGATTGGTCCAGGCCCCGGCCAAGGGCGAGGAGACGAAGCGCATGAGCGCGAACGCCGAGACGACCGACGAGGCCGCCAGCGCCGAGACGCCGAAGGAGTTGGCGAAGATCGGGATCGACGGGATGACGATGCCGAAGCCCAGCGCGACGAAGAAGGCGATGCTCGCCAGCACCGCCACCTCGACCGGCAGGTCCTTGAGCAGGGGCAGGCGGCTACGCACGATCCTCGAGCCTACGCCGGGTCGATCGGGCCAGGATCATGCGGACGATGACCGGCCCGAGATGGCGGCATCGCGCCGAAGGATCACGGGGAGGAGGGCCGGATGCCGCGATGGCACGCCGGATGCGACGACGTCAGGCGCTGCGGCGGCGGCCCTTGCGCGATCGGACGTAGTCGCTCACGACGTAGTCCCCGAGGCGATCACCGTCGGCGGCGAACACCCGACCGCCACCGCGTTGCGCCATGGCGTCGAGGAATCGGGCCAGGCGGGGTTCGTCGCCGAGCCGGAACCACGAGATCGGCACGCCGCGACGGGTGAGCCGATCGACGCCGGCGACTGTCAACT